>JAGQHF010000206.1 GCA_020431985.1 Nitrosarchaeum sp.
ACCCTATCTTGATGCAAGTGGTGTCGTTGGTGCATCTATCATTGCAGGTGCCGTCTTTGGTGGCGTAGCCGCAGCTTTCTTCATTAGAGGAAGATCAGGCAAATACGCAGCAATGGGAAGAGGATAAGATGAATCACCCACTTGATTTTATTTTCACAATACATGAAGGGAGTTAAGAATGACTTATTGTGTTGGAGAATGCAAGAAATACAAAGCTGCAAAACCACTTGAAACTGGACGATATGCTGCAGGACAAAAAAGATGCAACTATTGTGAAATCTTTGTAAAATATCAGGGAATAACTTGTCCGTGTTGTAATAGACAGCTTAGGTGTCTTCCCAGAAGTAGAAAAGGTAAAGAAAAGTATCTGGAACAGACTGTAAAATAAAAAAAATTATTGCACAGATATGGGTTTTTTCTTTTGTGATGTAGTTGGATTTGCTTTCGGTAAAACAATATCTAGCACTCCATCAGCAAGTTTAGCCTTTACGTTTTCTGCTTTGATCCTTTCAGGCAGAGGTAGGGTCCTATAGTATGATATCTGACTTCTTTCCTTTCTAAGATAATTTTTCTTTTTTTCTTCAGATTCTTCTTTATGCTTGGCAGAGATCTCTAGTGAGTTATCCGTTACATTCAGGTTAATTTCATTTTTCTTTACACCAGGAACGTCTATTTTTACACGTAATTGTTTTCCCTCATCAATGACATCACAAGTAGACTGGGGAGTTTTTGACATGTTAATGGAAGGAAATGACGAAAATGCTTTTTCCATCTCATTTCTTAGATTTTCAATTGATCTGTCAATATCTAACCAGTTGGATGTCCAAGATGAAGTTAAGTTCGATTCCTTTCTTACAGGCTTGTTTACCATAGTTCTATAACAGTAAAAGAGCATTTAAAAAATAAGCACAATTATCACAATTGAAATTTTACTGAACTAAAAAATTCTTATTTATTAGAAAATATATCTTAAGCAATAGTGACTGTTCCAGTAGACATTCAAGAATACGTTGAAAAACATATTAAATTAATGATTTCACAGACAGAAACCTACTTGCCATTTATCAAAGTGGCATTTCCATACTCGAAGAATTTGGCTGATGGGGTTTACAATTTAATTGTGGGAAGCGCTCTTTCGGTATTTCTCAATCAATATGCAATGAGAGCAAAGTATCCTACAACAGAAGAGTTCTCAGAATTTGGCAAAATTGCCCTAAAATACAGGGATCAGATTGAACAATTTTTCACTTGATTATTTGACAATTAATTTTTGATTTGAATTTTGCTTAAAGATTATTATTTTTAGTCGACCATGCTCAAATGTTGCACTAGTTGTATTTCTGTTAATTTTTTCTGGTAAGATAATTGTTTTTTTAAAAAATTGGAATTTAGTTTTAATACCATATTTTTCCTCATAGTATGTTTCCTTTAGTTTCGCTTCAACACTTAGTGAATTTTTATCAAAAGTTACTTTGATGTCTTTTTTGTTAACTAGAGGTAAATCAAACTCTAACATCCAATGAGTTCCAAATTCTCTAAGACATGAAAGAGGTGAAAGGATTTCACGATCAATATCATCGCTAAACAATGATCCTCTTACAGGGTGTATAATTCTAATTTCATATTCCGTGTCATTAGTTGCCATTTTGTTCACCGATAGATTTGTGGAGGCCTTGATGTGGGTTTTTCCTGTTGTTTTTGCAATGCACGAACAGTCTCTTCCATAAGATTTCTATGTTGTATTCTTAGTCTTTCCATTTTCTTTTGGATATCGGTAGTATCTACCTTAACATTCAATATCTTTGCAAGTGTTATTATGGCCAGAACAGATGCCTCTGGATCTGGGAAGAAAGGATGACATTCGGCATACAGAATTAGAGCAGGAATTTTTGATTTTCTAAAAATGGAAATAATTGCCGCATCAGTTCCAAAAATAGAGCCTGCTAAAAATTTGGATACTTGATTGGTATAAAGGACCTCCTCAAGAGATTGATGGGTCACCAAGCCGTATATTTTGGGAGATTTTGGATCTTGATTTATTGTTTCCATTCCACTGACAATGATTATTTTCTTGATGTCATTGGTTTTGCAATATTGTAATACAGATTCAGAAAATTCATATGCTCTATATGGATCAAATGGTAGGTCAGAGATTATTACAAAAATGTTATCTTTTCTGTAAATTCTAATTGGAGATAAGATTTCTCCATTTTCTACAAATAATGTTGGAGGCAAATCAGGATGTTCAATTTCTCCGATCTGTTTCATTTCTAAATAATGGACAAGATATGATACAGAAAATGTTCCTACAAGGCCATTACTTGGAAAACCGACTAGCAAAACATTTTCTGGCAAATTCTTGACAGATTTCATGATGGAGATATCGGTAATCCAATTTTTCTAATGCTAGTTTTTGAACGTCTCTTGGCACGTTTGGATAATGTTTTCAGTAACTTTTGACTGAGTTCCTCTAGTACTTGGCCTAAATCAAAACCTACTGAGTTGTAGATTAATGGGGCATGATGGGATGTTGTGATCATGATTGATACATGATACTTGCCTTCTTTTTTATTGCCACTTCGTTGTTGCTTAACTGAAACTCTGGCTTCTTGAATTTCTGAATAGACATTTTGTAATCTTTTTAGTGTATTCTCAAATTTTTTGCTGATTAGATTAGCATTTTTTTGATCTTCAGGTAATCCTATTATGTATAGTGGTATTGGTGCATCAATTTTTGAGGCTAGCAAACTAAGGATATCTCTAAATGTGATAATCCCATGTAAATTTTCCCAGAGATTTACCAAACAACATGATGTGTCGGTTTTTAACATTGAGGTTACAATTGTGTTGAGGTTGTCATTGGGCGTACATTGTGGAATTCGTGTACTTCCAATGTTTCCAATGTTTGATTCAAGCTTGTGGATGGTTCGGCTTCCCATAGATTTTCTTCCTTGGCTTTCTTCAGGTAAAATAGAGTGAAGAAGATGTGCAGAAGTCAGAACTTGTCTAATTTTACCTTGTTTGATAACAGGCAAGTGATCTAATTTTTTTTGAGTCATAATTCTTCGTGCATTACCAAGCGACTCTTCAGAAGACACAGTAATTGGATTTTGTGTGTAGATTAAATTGGCCTTAATCCATCGATTATCCTTAGATGACAATAATCTTAAAATGCTTTTTGCTGTAACTACTCCAATTATTTCATTTTTTTGAACTACTGCAACCTCACGTATACGATAATGTGCAATAATATTTGCTACTTTCTGAACTGTATCATCAACAGTAACATGTGGAATTGGGTAAAGGAATGGTTCTACACTCATAGTAGTAATGTTTTTGGCATTCAATAATGTTCTGATGTTAGTAGAAGATACAGACTTCCCATTAAGACAAAAAACATCGTAAGCATCACTCTTTGAAATTTTGCTAATAACACTTGAAAGAGTATCAGACGTAGCAACAACGGTGGCTTTTGAAATAAGAGGCTTGATCTTAGTAGATTGGACATCCTTAAGATGATCATGGATAGTATCAGTAATCATATCTTCTCAAGGGTATATTCCCAGTTTTAAATTAAAAGAAAACTTAGATTTTCACGGTTGATTTTCATGAATGATATTTTAATGGTTATATTTAATGAATAAAGCTAATGTTATGTATTGCAATTAAAAAATGCAGACCTCAATCAGCTCATAGTTAAGAGAACTGTAACTATTAGCCCAGAGTCTAGTTTGTTAGATGCACGAAACATGCTACTCAGATATAACTTGAAACGATTGGTAGTTGCAGATTCTAACAATGTACCGGTAGGCATTATTACTGAAAAGGACATCGCAAAAACGATTTATGCACTTGGAGACAAACCAATCAAATCAGTCAAAGTGTCTGGTTTTATGTCAAAAAAGCTAATTACAGTCAAGAAAACTGACACGATATACACATGTGCAAAATTAATGAAAAAGAATCATGTTAGCTCTATCATTGTTTTGACCGGAATAGGAGCTTTGGATGGTCTGATAACAAAAACAGATTTGGCAGTAATTTTTCTTACTCATGCAGTAGCTCCTCTCAAAGTTTCTAAGATAATGACACGAAAAGTGATTACAGTCATGCCTGGGGATTCACTACTTTATGTAGAAAGTCTGTTAATTCATAATAGAATAGCAAGAATTGTTGTACAAAGAAACAGGACACCTGTTGGAATAATAACATTTAGAGATTTTGTTCCTGCAAAGATACCTTATTGGATAGCCCAATCGGCAGATCCAAAAGAAGTTCAAGAATACAAAGTAAGAGATAATTTTGATGATTTTCAAGTGAATCAAATGAGTCACTTGCTGCATTTTAAAGCAGTAGACATAATGTCGTCAAATCCAGTTACAATAGATTCCGAAGAGGATGTTGGAGTGGCTGTTTTGTTAATGATACGAAACAACATAAGTGGGATTCCTGTAGTAAGAAAATCCAAGCTTGTTGGAATAATCACAAAAACAGATGTAATTAACGCTATTGCAGATGGGTAGTTATTTTACAATAAGAATGGAGCATGGTGAATTGTTTGCAAGTTTATTAGATATGCTTCCAAGGAAAAATCTAGCTGTAGCACCAAGGCCCTTGCTTCCAACAATTATCAAGTTGCATCGTTCTTTTTTTGCAAGCTTGGTAATCTCATTTGCGATATTACCCTCCTTCAATACTATCTTGGCGTCAACCCCTAACCTGATAGCAGTATTCCTTGCATGAATCAAAGTTTTATTTCCAAATTTTCTCAGTATTTGTAGGTACTCTTTTCTGTCCAATAGATTTAGGGAAGCTGTTTTTTCAACCACATATAGAAGAATTATTCTAGAACGATAGTTTTTTGCCAAATCACATGCATGCAAAAGTGCCTTTTCGGAATATTTGGAACCATCAAGCGGTACGAGTATATTCATGTAAAGAGATTTTTTCATAAGAAAATCTACGAATAGTCGCTATTTAACTAAATAAATTTTAATAATCAAATGGCTTGAACTCACATTGGAAATTCTGAAATGATTTAACAGTTTATACGGCTTTGGCAAAACAAATTTACTTAAAAATTAACAACCATCATTTTACAGTAACTGAGCCTTTTGCCCAAGGATGAATCATACAAAAATAAGAATACTCTCCTGCAACATCAAATGTGTATGAGAAAGTATCTCCAGATTTGATTAGACCGCTATCAAATGTTTTGTCAGGGCCACTATGTGCAGAACCGCTGGTTACTGTGTGGACGCTGGTATCATCATTACGCCATAATACTTCACCTCCAACAAAAATAACTAAACTAGGAGGATCGTAACACAGACCATCTTCTTCACAACCTGGAACGGATGTACCTTGTGGAATTTTGACTATTTTTGAAGGTAATTTTGATGATACAGTTTCCTTAACAGATTCCAATTGTTTTTGGGTTTGCTGTGTTAACATCTTAGACGTTTGTGCAACCTTTTCTTCAGCTTCATTTACAATGAGTGGAATGGTTTTCTTTGCCTCTGTAATCTTTTGTGGAATATTCTGAAGATCCTTTACTGGTTGTGAAACTTGCTCTATATCTGAGTTAAATGTGGAAAAATCAGATATTACTGTATAAGATACTGCTATGGCAACAATCGCTAATGCAACAAGAATTCCAACTCTATCCATAACTGTCATGAATTGTTTTATCAAGTAATAATACAAAACACATATGTTCAATTCTCAAAATTGAGAATTTCCTTTGTATAGAAACTCATAGTTTGGATGCTACAAATATGTTGAAATCACAGAAACTAGAAAATAAAAAATTATTGCGTTGGATTCATCAACATTGCACGTTCTTTTATTTTTTGATCAATAGACGCAATTATGTATTGGTCTGGTTGAGCATCACAAGGTCCTATATTTATGGCATGGCCATCAATGGTTTCCACAATACAACCTTTATCCGTATTTGCAACTACTCTTACTCTCTCTTCCACATGTACAGGAGATGTATAAAACATAAGATATGCAAATAGGGATGCTGCAACGATTCCAATCACGCCACCTATGATCATTATTGATTTTGCATTACTAGTTTTTTTATTGGAATACATTAGGAATATTTTTTATACTATGTGATTAAAGCTTGATGCCATTTTCCAGATATGGTTATTACATATGGAAATCAGAGAGAATTTCCTGTCATCAGGTTAAATTATGACACTATTTTATTACGATAACATACGGATGTTGTTTTATATTCTAATATTTTGTATATATCATTTGAATCTTAGATGGTGTTTATCATATTAGATTCATGTTACTTTGATTTTTATTATATCAGAAATGGCATTAACTTTATCTTTTTTACGTGATGCATTTAGAAATCAAGATAATAATGGAATTAAATTGATTACTATAGTTGATAATCTTAATTTAGTATTAAATCAGAAAAATAATGTTTAAAAATAAATGATTAGAAAAAATATAAAAAAAATTCTTGTACCGCTGGATGGTTCCACAAATTCCATGAGAGGATTAGATGAGGCAATATATCTTGCAAGACAATGTCATGCCACCATAACTGGCTTGTATGTAATTCCAATTTATCCAAGAAATTTGGCTGATGCAATCATGCCCTATCAAATTCATCTTACAAAATCTGCTGAAAAATTTATGAATGTTGCCAAAACAAAAAGCGCGCAAAAAGGGATTGTATTCAAATCTAAAATAACGCTTGGTAGTCCTATATCAGAGATAATTAGAATATCTAAGAAATTTGACATTCTAGTAATTGGTTCCAGAGGTCAGAGTGAATTAAAAGAGGTTTTTCTTGGCAGTGTTGCAAAAGCTATAGTTCATAAATCGAAAATTCCAGTTCTTGTAATAAAGTAGATTTAAAATGTTCTCAGATATGTTATCCAAAATACTAGTTCCATATGATGGATCAAGGTATTCTATAAAGGCATTGACAAAAGCAATGGAATTAGCGCGTAATCTGGATTCGCAAATTTTTTTATTTTCAGTAGTAAGTCTAGATTATATTTCACCGCCTGGAATGCTTGGACTAATACGGACTAGAACCGAAAAAGAATCAATAAAAAAATGGACAAAAAAAATTCAAACAGATACTGAAAAAATGTTAAAAACAGCAGCAAAAAGATGCGAAGAGAAAGGAATTACTGTATCATATAATGTTGGAAGAGGAAATATTACAAATGAAGTGTTGAATTTTTCTAAAAAGAAAAAAATTTCATTGATAGTAATTGGAAATCAAGGCCTTCATGGTATTAATAAAATCAAAACTCTGGGCAGTGTAAGCAGACGGATTTCGGAACATGCAAGTTGTCCAGTATTGATTGTGAGGTAATAATTATGAAAGTTCGCCTAGAAAATGTACAATACCATGTTCAATGAGCACAGTTCTGTCTTTAGGTACATGAAAGAGTTTTTTGGAATTATTAGTAGATTGGACAATGAGTTTTGAAAATGGATCTTTAAGAGATTTATACAAAATTCCTTTTTCTCCTATAGATTGTGACCAATGAGTTCCCTGAACAAAAGTGATTGTTTGAAACTTAATGACTTGATAGGAGTATACCATGTATAGTCACTTAGAAGTGCGTTCCATACGGGTTATAATTTGATCACATATCCTTCTCATTTCAGAATCGGAACCTAGACTGCAAATTTTAACCAAATCTGTAGTTGTAACGATTCCAATAATACTATTGTTTTGTCTTACAGGTAGCTTGTGAATATTTTTTGTTTTCATAATTTGGGCGGCTTCCCAAACTGTTTGTTCAGAGTCAATTTCAATCAAAGGAGAAGACATTACAGTCTCCAGCTTGGAATTTAAGGAAATTTCTTGTGCAGCTACTTTCTTTACAAAATCTCTTTCTGTAATGATACCAACAGGGATTTTATTCTTTGTCACAATAATACAGCCAATATTTTTCTTATCCATAATTATTGCAGCATCTTTTACGGCATCTGAAACATCTAGTTCAGCAATATCACTAATCATAACATCTTTTACAAATGTATGAGCCATACAATTATCTAAAAATTTGTTTTAATAAAGGAGATCCTAATTTTCACAGAAGAAAAGGTCATTTTACTATTAGGACTGGAATTTGTGTTTTGTGTAAAACATAATTTGATGTACTGCCAAGAAAAACCTCTTTTAATTCACTCTGACCTCTGGAACCAATTACTAGAATGTCAAATTTCTTGTTGTTAACATATCGTATAATTTCTTTACCTTCATCCCCATACATAACCTCATCAGAAAAATCAATTCCGTTCTGAGCAGAGCGTTTTTTAGCCCTTGACATAAATTGTGATGCATTTTTGAGAATATATTTTTCAATATACGATATTTGGGAGTTGGTATTTGGTTTAGATAAAGGTACAACATACAAGCCAGTTATGGTGGCATGACATTGTCTTGCAAGATATATTGCCTCATCTAATCCTCTCATGGAATTTGTGGAACCATCAAGCGGTACAAGAATTTTTTTTATATTCATAACAGTTATCACATAACATCAAATTTAAGATGCTTGAGCATATTATCGGTATTGATTTTCACTGATGAAATTAGTCAAAGGCCATAAAAGAAAGAAAGTCAAAAACACAACTAAAATGAAAAAAGATGCTAGCAGTATTACAGTAAAGGATATCATGACAAAATCTGTTATTTCAGTAGATGCTTCAGTTACGATAAACGAGGCAGCAAAAATGATGGAAGACGCAAAAGTTGGATCAGTGATAGTTATGGAAAACAATACACCAGTTGGGATTGTCACAGACAGAGATTTTGCGGTAAAAGTTGCCGCACATGCATATCAAATATCAACTCCAGTAAAGAGAATAATGTCATCGCCACTAATTGCAATAGGATCTGATGAATCAGTATGGATGGTTTCTGATTTAATGTACACAAGAGGCGTCCGGAAAATACCGGTCATTGAAAATGATCAAGTCATCGGAATAATAACAGCTACCGACTTGGTAAATCAATTGGCAGTATCAACCCAAGATGATCTTCAAAAAATGTATCATGAGTCAGTAATCAAGGTTTACAAGCGATATAGTCCCTACAACTAGTCATCCATTAATGATGACATTGATTAATGATTTGCCCCCAATTAACGCAGCTATTGATAATCCTACATTTGCAAGTATGTTTATTGTAAATCCAACATAGTGATGATTATCCAATAAATTACTTGAATCCAAAGCAAATGATGACATGGTAGTAAGAGAACCGCAAAATCCAACTGCGCCAAACAAGGCATATTTAGTGTCAAGATTCCATTGTTCTGAAAAAATTACAAACATGCCTAGAATGAAGGCGCCTAGTACATTGACAATCAGGACATTTAATGGGATTGTATTAAACAGGAGGGGCGATTCTATTATTTTGTATCTCAGAAATGCACCTAGTACAGAACCGCCTGCCAAAAAAATAAACTCCAAACCTTTCATAGTCTACCTATCATCCTTTTTCTTACTTGGTAGACATTATCAGTGCGTATAACACGGTTTAGGTTTACACCAAGGCTAATGTCATAGCCTTATAGTGATGTTTATGGCTAAATAGTTGAAATATATAAAATTGATCATGATATTCCTACAAAATGCAAGAGGCATCACATCACATAATAAAAAAGAACTAGTCAGAGTTATCATAAATATACAAAATAATAATTTCAGAAATCAAGTTTGAATATATTGATCCAAAAGGACTAAGCAATCAAAACTTCCACAAAATATCTTTAAGAGATTTCCTTTATTCTTCTTCCAGAAATACGTCTATAGATTATTTCTGTTAAAAATGATATTCCAATCATCATTACTAAAACTAACGTGTTTTGGAATGAAGTTGTGTTTGATTCCCAGATCAAAACAGTTATGGCAGACAAACACCCAATAACGCCAACCAATGGAATCCATCTTCTGCTTCTTGTTTTTTTAGCTAATCTCAAATTTGTAAAATTTATTGCAGCAAAGATTAGCAAAAATCCCGAGCTGCCCATTGTTGCAATACTAGTAAGATCAAAAATATTTGCAATAACTAATGTTAAAACAGATGTAATGATCAATCCTTCTATAGGTTTATTCCATATTTTTTGCTCTAGTTTTTTTGGCAATTCGCCAGATTTTGCAATATTGTAACTAATCCTAGATGCACCATACAGTGTTGCATTTATTGCCGAACTTGTTGAAAGCAGGGCTGCAATCGAAATTATGATAAAACCAGCATGTCCTAAGAAAGGTTTTGCACTTTCAGCTAATGCAAAGTCTCTAGATTCGGAGATTTGTTCTGTAGAAAGTGTTCCGACAGTTACCATTGAAACCAAAACGTATAGTCCTATTACAAATAAAACTGCAGTAAAAAAAGCTCTAGGTAAAGTTTTGGTTGGATTTTTTACATCATTTGAAGCATTAGCCATTAATTCAAATCCCTCATACGCCAAAAAGATGATCATTCCCCCCGCAATCAGTGCAACTGGAGGACTCCATGTATCTGGTTGTAATTTTTCAAACTGAATGCTCCAAAATCCAACTGCTACAAAAATTACCAAAATAACTATCTTGATGATTACAATTATTTCTTCAGATTTTCCCACAAATTTAGCACTAAGAAAATTTAGTGCAGTGAAAGAAATTATGGATGAACTTATCAGGATATGCTTCCATACCTCTTGATTTTCATTAAAAAAAGTAGAACCATAACTGCCAAATGCAAATGAGTATAATGATAGCATAACTACATAGCTAATCCAAAGTAGGATGTTTAGCCCTCCTGTAATAATTCCAGTACCTAAACCACGATTGAGATATTCGACAGTTCCACCGTTACTTGGATATGTTGTAGATAATTTAGAGTACGAATATGCAGTAATCAGTGCAATCAAGCCTGCTATCAAAAATGCAATGGGTGTTCCTCCATGGGATTGTTGAGATGCTAGGCCTAATACCGCAAAAATTCCTCCGCCCACCATTCCTCCAATTCCAATTGAAACAACAGAAAAGTAATTCAGGGATTTTTTCTCAGACAATTCCCAAAAATATGATTTTATATATAATAAAAATGGCTGCAATTAAATTTCTTGATTATATTTTAAAGCAGATTTACGCATAACAATAATCTTTCTTTGCCAAATGGTAATGTAATCCTTTTTCAAGAGATTTTGTTTGTAATTTCTTCATCATGGTGTTCATATATCAGGATTCGTGTGGATGAGTTACTAAGTTAACATCACGAGTTTCTGGATTGAATCTGGTTCCTATCAATACTAACACCGCTCCAATTATCATATTAAATGCCAATAGGTATGGAATATGAGCATCATCGATTGAAAACAATTGGATTGCAATCATAGGAGCCCATGCGCCTAATATCAGTCCTCCACTATAAGCAAAACTTGAAGCACTGTTTCTAATTCTAGTAGGGAATCTTTCAGACAAAAATGCAGGAATAGGACCCCATCCTGATACGGTAACAATGGTAAGAATTACAACGTAACTCAGAATTACAAAAAGATTTGTAGATTCATACAAAAATAATGATAATGGTACAGCTAACACTATTGATGCCTTTGCAAAAATGGAAAATGTCTTTAGGCGCCCTATTCGTTGACTTACACTGCCTGCAATAAATTGACCTAAAAGTGCAGTAGTTGTACCGGCAATCATGACTAATGCAATATCTGAACGTGTAACATGAACGTAGTCCTCTAAAAATGTAGGCATGAATCCTAGAGATGTGTAATACAGATAATGCAGTCCAGAGGTTATCATCATTACTGAGAGAAATCTTCGTAGATGTCCTTTACCTAGGATTTTTTTAAACGGAAAATCGTGCATTCCATGTTTTTCTTTTCTCTCCAACCAAACAGTTGATTCACTCATAGTTAATCGTATGAACAAAGAAAATATTCCAGGAATCAATCCTGACATGAACAATATTCTCCAACCAAACTCAGTAAATTGGCTATCCGAAAAAGTAGAACTTACAATAGTAAATGAAACTGAAGCCATGATGAATCCCAGAGAAAAACCCCCCTGCAAAAATCCGGACATAGGACCTCTTTTTTCCTTCGTTGCACTCTCCATTGTAAGTACAGAACCGCTTCCCCATTCTCCTCCAGCAAAAAATCCCTGAACGAATCTCAAGGCAATTAATATTGTAGGTGCAAGCAGTCCAACTTGCTCCCATACAGGTAAGAAACCCATTGAAAAAGTCGCGAAGGAAAAACCAATAATTGTAATCATCATTGTTTTTTTTCTTCCAAATTTATCACCATAGTTCCCAAAAAATGCCCCACCAACAGGTCTAATTATTAATGCAATAACATATGCAGCAAACGAGGCCAGAAGACTAGTTGTTGGGTTTTCAGATGGGAAAAAAAGCTGGCTTACTGAGGTTAGAACAAATAACATTAATACTAGATCATAACCGTCTAGAGCCCATCCCATCCATGAACCAAACATGGATGATGTCTGTTGTTTGTTAAGACCAAACATTCTGAGTAATTCCTGCTCGAAAACTTGTTTTCCAACATCCCTGTGTTATTGTCAATTTACTTTAATCCAACCTCTTTCGACTAGTTTGATTTTGGTTGAGTGTAATACACATGCAGGAGAGTCATTTATGTTGAATGCTAATTCCAATCCATTTTTACAAACTATTTTATGAGGATCATCAAGTAAAAATGCTTGAAATTTTGGAGGTAACAAGTAAGTGTCTCCAAACTTAGCTATTCCTACATTATACAAGGAATGAGCATTAAATTTATCTGACAAAAAATAATTCAACAAAGAATTCTCAAAATCATGTAGCTCTGAGTGAATCATTGCAGCTTCTTCATAAGCAAATGATGCACGTCCATACAATTTTCCAATGTTGAGATAATCGTGTAATTTACTATAATATGATGCAGATTCTTCATATTGTTTAGCAGCCAAATCAAACTTGTCTGCAGATTTTTGAAAATTTCCATTACTTGCTAATTTTTGTGCCTCTAGTTCATGAGCTCTGCCTAAATTCTCATGTTTTTCTGCCAATTCTTTTGTAATGTCAGTATGTTCATCAGCAAACACACTATCAAAAATAAAATTACAAAGAATTAAACTGATGGTAATAATTTTTAGTAATGGTATTTTCAAATGCCACAAATTAGTGGTAGAGATTGATGATGCAGTTACAAATGAACTATTGTCTCTAACAAACTTTCCCATGTTAGTATTTTGTGTCTAGATTTTTAATACTAAGTTAACAAGGTTAATCATCTTCTAAATACATAAGTTGTGATTATTTTGTTATGAGTAAAACAGAGCATCTTGCAAAAGATGAGAGGACCAACTCGGTATGTGATCTAATGAGAACAAACACTTCTGAAATACTACAAAAAATTGAATTGCAGACTCCAATCATTCTTCAAGGATATACAGATCTATTTACTAAATATCTGCATTCTTTTGATTTGATGTTTGGTACATGTAGAATATCAGAAAAACAGTTCTTTGACAAATTTGGTATAAATCATTCTGTAATGGATGAAACTGCATCATATTGGAATTTAATGAAAAATGTAACCACTCTTCAAATTGAATCCTATTCTAAATTTCTACAAGATTATTTTGATTTTAGAGTTTCAACTATGGAATCGTTTGATAAATCAATTAATGCATTTTTAGAATATTATTCACAAGAATTATCAAAATTTACAAAATTAAATAGATAATGTGAAAATTAATGGTTTAAGAAAAGATGTTGTTTAAGACAAAAAAATTAGAACAGGTAAATTCTATTGTAAAAAACGAAAGAGAAATAATATTGAAAAAAGGTGTTCGAGACAGTATTTTATCCTATTGTAATATGAACCATCCAAATGAAGGTATTCTAATTTTACGTGGAAAATCAAAAAAAGGCAATGTGTATATTGACGGATTGATTGTGCCTCCATTTTCTTTTGGTGCTCATTCTTCTTCAGGATTTCCACGTAACATGCTACCTGGAGATCTAAGTTATGTGGGAACGGTACATTCACATCCTAGCGGCTCTGCAATGCCTTCAATTACTGATCTGAATAATTTTTTTCATCTAGTATCATTGATTGTAAGATTTCCTTATGGAGATGACGACATATTTGCATGGGACAGTGAAGGTAGCTCTATAAAACTAATTGTTGACTAGCACGGCAGAAATTTTGTTACTGAAAATAGTAGGTTACAAGATGATTAAAAAATGAAAGATTGGGAAAATGACCCAATCCTAGGACGATGGTAAACTAGTAGATAACTCTAGCAGAAAACCGTCATTAGTTCTAAAAGTTTACTTAAAAGAGTACAGTAGAAATTAACAACAGAATCTAAATACTGGATTTGTTTGCCCTCACAAAGTCTAATTTTTCATGACAAAGTTACAAGAAATGAATTAATTGAAAATCTCAATTAGTTGTTAGAAAATGCATATTTTTCACCACATTTTCCACATCTATCATGAAAGCCTTCTGATGGTTTTGTTAATCCACACAACCCACAAAATCTCATAATTCCCATTTCAACTAGCTTATTTGAACAGTTCTGTTTATCTTCAGGAGTATGATTATTACTAGATTTGAAACACGCTGGACAGATGTCGTCTGATTCTATTGTCAATAATGCGGGAATGTTGATTGTTCTTTTAGACTTATCGGTGATTTATTCCAGATAAAAAAAATGCAAATATTAACAACAAATAGACCAATTTGATTTAATCTATCTTGTTAGTGTATCTTCAACTTCTTGATTATTATCCAAAGTGATCTGTTCGACTTGCATATGTGCAGTTGATTCGAATTTACCATGTAACAATAATGTATCCTTCCTATTCTACAATTTATAATTTAGAAAATTACAAATTGTAGAAATTAGTTCATCATTTTTGTCTAATCAGTTTTGGGACAAACATGAATATTACAAGAATTATTTCCAACCTTCCAAGTATCATTAGAAAACTAGCGATTATTTTTCCAATTGGATCAAGATCAATTCCTAATATTCCAGATCCGAGACCGGCGGTTGTAATTGCGCCAATCGTTTCAAAGTAAGAATCATAAAAATCATAACCTTCAGCAGACAGATACAATGCACCAACAAGTGGAAGTATTGGAAACAATGCAAATATGAGAAGTGTGGTTGCAAGTTCGTTTTTATCATCTACAATCCCTTTCCTCCATCCATTTCTACTTAATAATTTTCTAAGATCATACATGGTTATGATACGAAAAATTTTGATTCCACCGGCAGTGGAAAATCCACAGCCTCCAATAATCATCAATAATGTTAAAACAAACTTGGGAATTACGTCAAGCGTGCTCATATCTACAACCTGAAAACCTGCTGTAGTACTAGTTGCAACTACAGTAATTATATCACTCATTGAATCTGCCCCATACAAAATAGAAAATAAGATTATTGCACCTGCCAACATCAACAGATACACTGTAACTTCTCTGCCTAGCTTCACTGACAGAAATTTTCTCTTTACTAACCCATAGTGAAATCCAAAAGGAAGTGCTCCAAGTATCATTCCAACAATTAATACGATCTCACCACCGAATCCGATTTCCGAAAAAATTTGTGAATGTGGAAGGAATCCTCCAGTTGACAGAGTACTAAATGCTAGTGAAAAATTATCAAGCATGTTCTCTGAGCCAAAGACCCAGAACATTACAGCAATTATTATTGTGTAAATTGAGAAAACTATTGTAATTATCACAAATAATTCCCGCAAATTAGGAGTTGCACCAGAAATGAATCCTCGCATATCATGAAGTTTGTTTTCTGGATAGAAAGCAATCATTATTAGATAAATGAAACTTAAACCGCCGACAAATTGAGTGAATCCACGAAAGAACGTAAAGCTTTGCGGTAATATTTCAGGAGTGGCAAACAAAGATAGGCCAGCGGTTGTAAATGCAGCAGAGCTTGAAAAAAGACTGTTTGAGAATTCCTCTACAAAACTTGTTTCTCCATATGGGGAAATGTAGAGATATGGGATTGTTCCTACCGTAACCAATATGATAAAGCTTGAAAAGACAAGTATTGTCATTCCACGTAAGTTTAAAGGATGTTTTTCACCATACGAGTTTAGTAAAAACCCTAATGCTAGAAGGGTGGTAGTCATCATGAATATGCCAGCTGCAACTTGTACCTCAAACATGAAAGTAGACACCAGTGCTGGAATTAACATAAGCAAACCTGCAAACTGTGTAACTGAACCTAAATTCCATAGAATTGACTTTAAAGAAGATGCGGGTTTTTGATTTCTCGCAATAGAACCATGAATCAGCCCAACAATAGTATTTTGAAAAATAATTCCGATTACTTTGTTAGAATCTGATAAAACAGCTAGCTTTCGAATTCTATTCTTTCTCATCTTGTACAATGCATCCTTTAGTGAACTGCTGTGAGATATTGAGACAACTGGAAATGACATAATGTCCTCAAGTCTTGTTCTTGAGGAACGAGCGTGTTGTTCTCCTATCTTTTTTAAAATATCTTGATCCGTAACAATTCCTACTGGTTCACCAGCAGAATTGATTACAATGATCTCATCAGAATGATTCTTTTTCATATGAGCACAAGCATACGGCATGAACTCCAATTCGTGCATAATAGTAATTTTTCTGGTCATATACTGCGAAACTCTGTATTGTAGAACCTCAGGAATGTACTTTGAATCGAACATTTGACATGACCTTTTTTGATGTATTATTTAGTATTATGAAACAAAGTTCGTCTTGATTTACT
>JAGQHF010000207.1 GCA_020431985.1 Nitrosarchaeum sp.
ATCTGTACATGATAGGAACATCGGAGCATGCAATGGCTGCCATGCACTCAGATGAGATTATTGAGGGAAAGGATTTGCCTCTAAGATATGCAGGAGTGAGTCCTTGTTTCAGAAAAGAGGCAGGCGCACATGGTCGAGATCAAAAGGGCATATTCCGGGTTCACCAGTTTGACAAGGTAGAACAATTTGTATTTACACGTCCTGAAGAATCATGGCAAGAACACGAGAGAATGTTATCCATTACGGAGGAATTTTACCAAAACCTAGAGATTCCATACAGGGTAATGTTGTTGTCAAGTGGAGATATGGGAAAAATTTCTGCCAAAACATACGATATCGAAGCATGGATGTCGGGTCAGAATGCATACCGCGAGATTGTATCTTGCTCGAATTGTCTGGAATACCAAGCAAGAAGACTGAAAATCAGATTTAGAGAGAAAACAAATGAAGATACAAAATATGTTCATACCCTCAATAGTACCCTTGTTGCAACATCCAGAATCCTGGTTTCAATACTGGAAAACTTTCAAACAAAGGACGGACATGTCAGAATACCAAAAGTCTTAGAAAAGTACGTGGGAAAGAATACAATCTAAGCCCACATACCCTTATATTTTGGATTCAAAGGTCGATAGTAATTGGCACGTAGAAAAGGTAGAGTAAAAGACAAGTGGAGAGAAAAGAGATGGATCACAGTACATGCTCCGGACTCTTTTAACAACGTTCCAATAGCTTATGTTCCCATTACAGATGATGAAAATGCTTCAGGCAGAGTAATCGAGGTTACATTGTATGATATTCTAAAAGGAGATCCATCACAGCACCAATACAAGATTTATTTTCAAGTCGACAAAGTAGACGGAGAAAAGGCTTCAACTATTTTCAAACGGTTTGAATATTCAAAAGAATTCTTGCGTAGTCTAGTTAGACGTGGTTCATCCAAAATTAATTTTGTAATAGATATGAAAACAAAGGATGGATACATATTCAGAATCAAGGTGATTGCACTCACCCACAGACAGCTTAACACATCAAGAAAACACGCTCTAAGATTGATTGCAAGAGATGTGATTAACAATACCGTACCTGAAATGACAATTGAACAATTCGTTCAAGCAACATGCTATGGTAAAATCAACTCAGATATTATGGCCGCGTTCAAAAAAGTCATACGTGTAAGACACGTAGGCCTAGAAAAGGTAAAACTCATCAGAACGGCTGAGAAAGAAATAGCATTGCTTGAAGCATAACAGAATTTCAGTAATGTGCGTATGGTTGAAAAATTAGAGATCACAATAGATACCATCATACATGCAACAGAAGACATTGCGATAATTTCTTCTGCATTTGAGGAAATGTTTGGTTTAGATGAAAAGGAGTTCATCATCCACAGAACTACGGGTCATTTTGAGAATCCCATAATTACCATGAATACAAAACTTTTAAAGAAAAAGGCATTTGTGTTTATTCAAAAGTTAATGAGTCAAATATCAAAACAACAAAAAGAACAAATGATAGATGAAATTGAAGAAAGAACAGAAAATTCTAGGTTTCATGTACGAATTGGCAAGCAAGAGTTGATTCAAGGTAAAATATCATTCAGGGAAAACGATGCGGTCAAAATAAAAATTCATGTTCCAGTGTATAACAAAAAAGACACCATCAAAGTTTTTACGGAATTGTTCGAGGCATTCAACTAGATTAAATATGAATTAGCATTATGTAAATTTGGGAATGAGGAAATAATAGCCGCTCCAGTCTGAGCGAAAGCCTTGAAGAGGCCGCGACGAACCGACCCCAAAAACGATCCTAAGACATACTATTCACCAGAGGTAAGTAAAGTATTATTTTAAATAGCGATGAACGACGCTTTTTATCGTGGCAGATTATGATGTTATAGTTGCCGGAGGAGGGCTTGCAGGAACAATTACAGCCCAGTCCATTGCATATTATTCAAATCAAAATTTGAAAATTCTTTCGGTGGACAGAAATCCAGAGATTTATCCAGGAAGAAAATCACTCTCAGGATGGACTTGTGGAGATGCCTGTTCAAAAGAAGCAGTAGACTATATGAGTGATAGAATCAAAGTAAAGTGGACCAGACCAGAAATTGAACATGATGTGAAGGGAGTCATGGCATTTTCGCCTGACAAGGAGACTGCAATTCCTTTTGATGGTGCAGGATACATGCTTAATCGTCAGAAGCTACCAGAGATTCAGAATCAAAGGACCAGAAAAATGGGTGTTGATTTTGATTTTGACATTAATCTTACAGGTTTGTTGTATGAAGGTCAACAAGTGATTGGAGTCAAGGGAATAGACAACAAAACAAAACAACCATACAAAAAAACTGCAAAAATCGTAGTCGACGCAACAGGAGTAACCTCTGTTTTAAGAAGTCAGATCAAAAATACAACCAAGGTTGAACGTAGAATAGATAGAAGAGACTTGGAATCAACTGGCAGATACATCATGTATTTTGAACATGCCGCAAAAGATCTCACAGAATTTGATCCAGATTATTGTATTATCCATTTAGATCAAGACATTGCACCGGGGGGATATGGATGGGTTTTCCCAAAAGGTGAAAATAAGGTAAACATTGGTCTAGGTGTAGAAAAATCTCTCTTAGAGAAACGAAATCAGAGATTAGCTAAAAAAGATAACGTTGAAACATTGATGAAAGAATATCTTAACAGAAACAAAGTAATTAAAAATGAAAAGCTATCACAAGATCCTGAGGACATTCACAACAACTCAGGCATATTTCAAGTGTCAGTCAGAAGACAGAACGATTGTTTGGTTTCTGGAGGATATATGCTTGTAGGAGATTCAGCATGGATGCCAAAACCAATCGATGCAGGCGGAATAGGACCTGCGTTAATAGCTGGAACTATCCTAGGAAAGAATGTGGCACAAGCAATTGAAGCGAATGATGTTTCAGAAGAAAGTTTGTGGCAATATAACTTAGATTTTATCAAGGAATATGGATACAAGACAGCAGGTCTTGAACTATTTAGAAGACTGGTTCAGACGCTCACCAATGATCAAATAAGTTATGGTATGAAACACTTTTTGGGAAATCTTGATGTCGAAGCAATCAGCAAAGGAGAACATCCGGACTTTACAGGTCTAGGAAAGATTGGCTTGATAATTAGGGGCATAATGAACAAAACAGTGGCTGAAGGTCTCAAGTATACTTCAGGGCAAAACCAGTGGTTAGTAGATCACTATCGTAATTATCCAAAAGATCCAGCCGGCTTTGATGAATGGAACAAATTACTACACAAAACCCTTGATGAAGCATATATCAAGATAGCATCTTTTGAAAAGTCTTAAATTAAATACTCTAAATGGAGATAAACCAATACTTGAGTGAATATCTTGATTGGAATAATTCTTTTAAAACATTAGATAAGGCGTATGATGCAGGACTTTTCGTTTTAATTATTGGTCCAAAGGGTACTGGAAAAACTTCATTGGTAAGAGATTTTGCAAAAAGAAAAAATGCAAATTTGGAGTCAATTAACTTTAGCCTAAGAACTAGAGAGAGTCATTTGATTGGAACAAAGACATTGACCAACGGTACTGTAAGTTTCGATGAAGGACTTTTGATAAAATCTATGAGAGAAGGAAGTATGTTGTATTTGGATGAAATAAATTCAGCTGAAGCCGATGTGCTGCTTCGATTAGATGAAGCACTTGATGACAGAAGACAGATTGTCCTCAAAGAGTCTACGGGAGAGGTGGTCCAAGCAAAAGACAGTTGGTTTGTAATTGCAACAATAAATCCTTTAACTCACAGTGGAACAAAGGAGCTACCACCACAGTTACTCAGTAGATTTCCTGTTCGTATCAGTTTAGAATATCCACCTGAGAATGTAGAATTGGAAATAGTCAAAAAATACATCTCAGGCCAACATGATTCAGAGTTGAACCAGGGGATAAAATTAGCAAATACCTTAAGGCAGGCTGCTGCGGTAGAAGAGTTATTTTATGCTCCCAGTTTGAGAGAAACCATTGCGTTTGGAAAGTTATTAGACAAGAATGTTCCTGCTAAAGATGCTGCGATGATAGTTTTTGGCAATGTGTATACCCAGTGGGGTAACATTGAATATCAAAAAGTAAGCGACATCATCACATCTATGTTTGGTAGATAAATGCAATCCTTACAGTTAAGAAATGAGACATTAATTGAAATTGCAACGTTTCTAGTTAGAAGATGGTCTGAAAAGGAAAAGATCGTAGTAGAATTTTCGGATAAAGTAGAAACAAGGACAAGACTAAACGAAGACAAAGTAATACTGACACCACTTGAAAAAAGGATAGGTAACGATTTTCAAAAATACAGACAGTTTAGGACGTCTTTATGGTATGAGGCGATGAGAATCAAGTTATGTAAAAAAATTCTAAGCAACGATCATGCCTTTGGATTCATTCTAAACACATTAGAGACTAGAAGAATTGAACAGATTGGAAGAAAAATTTGGAAAGGTATGGATGAAGAAATCATATTCAACTATGCATACATGCTGATTGCTAGACCACAATTACATTCAGTATATGGAAAGGCGAGAATTGTTGAGGCGTTTTATCAATTTTTTATGTTTGGGGCACTCAAGGGAGAGATTCAATCAAGTCATTTTGAACGAATAAAAAAAGCTTCAATGTTTGCCAAGAAAATTGTTGAGGAATCTATAGAGAAAGATTACGATACAGAGTGGTTAGAAAAAAAAGTTAGCGAGATAATAAAAATTTTGGACATAGATTCTCTGTTAACTATTCCAGTTTCATTGCCATTTATGAGAACAGGAATGCCTCTAACTCAAGAAGAGTTGCTCAAATTTCTCACCATCGTTTCAAAAAATAAAGAAGGGGATTTCGGAAAGACGGATCCTAATGCGGTCTTGCGAGGTGACAATGTTTATAGTGAATACAAAGTGTTGCTTGATGAGAACAAAAAAAGTGATAACAAAGGACTTGCACCAGAAACTATTGGTGTTCAGATTCCACAGATTAACAATGTAGATGAAACAACAATTTATGATATTAACTTGATAAGCAGTTTAAAAACCAAATTCAAAGATTGGAAATCAGGCTGGAAAGAGCAACATGTTGAATCAGGAGAGGAATTTGATGAAGAGAGCTACATTGAGGGCCACGAACCATTTTTAACAGATATCAAAAAATCCATCAAAACAAAAATTGTAATCCTACTGGATCACTCTTCAAGCATTGCAACAGACGCACTTGAATACAA
>JAGQHF010000208.1 GCA_020431985.1 Nitrosarchaeum sp.
CACTACCAAATGATCATCATATCTTGCAACAATTTGATATTTCTTCTGCATTAAATCACCTCCTCAACGGTTGAAAAATTTGCAATGATGTGATGAAAAATGAGATGACTTTGAGGAATTAACACACACATCATTGCAATTCGTTTTAGTCTTAATTTGGTTTAAAACACATACAATATTCTATACGGATGTACTATAGTTCTAGGTTATTTCTGTAGTATATTGACTATCTTCTTTAATCATGACTTACACCATATAACATCGGATGCAGATAATCTTCTCCTGTGGGTGTAGGATTCAGGATCATAGTGGAGCCTTGGTAAAAGAATGCGATTCCCACAGGGAAGTAAATTTTTTGAAATAAGGGTAAGATCCAAATCAAAGGCACATAAAAAAATCAGAAAATAAAGACTAGTCTGTCTTTATGTGTTTTAGAGTTCCTTCCACATCCAAAATTCCAAGTTGTCCATCAGTTCTTGGAATATGTGGTTAAGATAGTCCTGTCTGTGTTTGTCATCTATCATGATTGTGATTAGTATGAATACATATCAAGAAAAAGACCATACTTTTGGTTTTCTATGATGTTCGATTATGTCTACGATGACTATAGTCATGACGTAGAGATGAGAAGATTGCAGGAATTTTGTAAAATATAACACAGGCATACCCAAAATGTTTCCATAATTGGAATGGGCAAGAAAAAGATGCAAACAGAAAACAGAGTCGACAAGACACGGTAGAATCTACAAAAATATCAAAAAAATATTACAAAAAAAGATGCAGAGTACAGATCAATACTTATTTGTACAATCAATTCACCATAATTGAGATGGTCAGTACGATAGATGCTCAAATTAGCAATGCAAACATATCAAAAAAAGAACTCATATCATACTTTAGGGAAAAGTGTAAGACGTGCGGACATCACAGAATCATGCATAATGAGTTTGGCAAATGTGAAGGAGTGATGAACAAACCCTGCATGTCCGGATGCGACTCTTTTGAGTCAGAATGACCTAGAGTTTTCTTAGCTTTGAAACGCCCAACGTTATGTGATCAATAATGGTAGGCAATGGGGTACCAGGCCCAAACACATGGTCTACACCTGCCTTGACCAGATCATCATGATCAACCTCAGGAATAACACCGCCTCCAACTACCAAAACATCATTGATTCCTTTCTTTTTGAGTGCCTTGACTACGCGTGGAAATAATGTCCCGTGTGCGCCATTTAGAAGGCTCATTGCAATTGCATCAACGTCTTCATCCTCAGCTATCTGAGCAACCCTGTCAGGGGTGGCAAACAATCCAGAGTAGATGACCTCCATGCCGGCATCTCTGAACGCTCGACAGAGCACCAGGGCGCCTCTGTCGTGTCCGTCAAGTCCAAGCTTTGCAACCAAAATTTTGATATTTCTTGAAGCAGTTTTTTGTTTCATGAATAATAATCGTTATTCAGAGATACTTTAAAGGCTTTATTTTTTTATGTTTTTTGACATGGTTTTGAGCATAAAACAAACCCAAACCATCATCATGAGGTTGAGTCGACATACTATGAAATGGCAGACACGTAAAACAACAGTGAAAATCTACATAAAGCGTGGCAGAAAAGCAAGTCTGTGGACATTACTCCGATAAATTACGAGTTAACATTTGAGCCAGATCTTAAGAAATTCACGTTTTCTGGCACGGAAACCATCACCATAGAGTGCAAAAAGGCAACAAAAACAATTTTGATGGACTGTGCCGAGATTAAAATAAAATCAGCAAGC
>JAGQHF010000209.1 GCA_020431985.1 Nitrosarchaeum sp.
ACCACATTGTAAACTGACCTATTATATCAAATTCTGTCGATATCATGTACATGGCTAGAACATGTAGAGGAATATGCATTGAATCAAAAGGAATTCCGATGAGTAATAGTATCCGATATCAGAATGGACAAAAACGATGTACTTTTTGCAGTTTATTTTTGGAGGTGTCTAGTATCAGATGCCCCTGTTGTAAAGCAGTCCTACGTACAAAACCTCGTGGGTAAAATTATGAAGTTATTTGGTTTTTTCTTGATTTCTTCCTTTAGAACATGCTCTGTTGTAACTAGCAATGACAATACAACCAAGACAACAAGCAAAAAACTGGTTTTTCCCACACATATGGTATAACATTATTTGATAAAAAATTGCCTTGTAAAAAATACAGAATTTAAAAAAATAAAGAATGCAAATCTAACATATAGGACGTACTATCATTAAAAAATATCTAGATAGAGGTATTTGAGGTGTATCTATCAGGTACGTCATCTTCTCGATCTTGTCCTCTACTTAGAATGTACAATATTATTACAAATGCACTGATAGGCACAATAACTAGTATGATGCTCATACTAATTCCAAAATTCTTGTTCATTAACAGACCACCAACCAATACAAAGGCCAGAAAAACCAGAGATAAGATAGCCGCAAATATGCCAACAGTAGATCTATATCGAATCATTAAGATATACATAGAATGATTTGATATTTAGATATCCTGTTAACAAAGATTACAAAATTTACATGTAAAAGAATGTTTTAGTTATCAGGATATGAATAACATGCCATCATTGCCTGTAATACCAAAGAACGTTCTTATTCCATGAACATCCAACAGCAATGACTTTTTGTATACGGTGCAAAACATAATCAAAATAGATAATTTGTGTGAATATCCAGCATTATGATTTATGGTGCAGAAGTACTGGTAAAAATAAGTACATCAGAGATTCATTATTTTTTCTTGTCATTTTCCATCATGACCTCTCCCAGTAAAACTTTGATGAGAATAATGAATTTCTGGTTGTTTAGTGTTCAGTAAAACTGGTTCATTGAGAATTAAAGGGATGACCGCAATTACCACAAAATTTGGTACCTATTTCAGAAGGAGTTTGACAGTTATTGCACATTAATTTCTGAGGCGCACCACATTCTTTGCAAAAGTTTCCAGGACCTGCAATTTTATTACATTTGTGACAAAGCGCCAATTCCTTGGCATCATTGATACATAATTTTCTTGATACATCCCAACAGTTAGGACATATCCACAATCGGCATTTTGGGCATTGTTGATAGTATTCCTTTGCCTCTGTCTGTGAGGCAGCAAATGCTTTTGCATAATCTTTTTGCCATGCAGGACCATATTTTTGATATATGTTTGACCATTCATTGAAAAAACCACCGGCTTTTTCACCAGACTTGTCCTCACCATCTCCTCGTTTGATGATATTTGCAGGATTTACCTTATTTGCAATGCTTAATCCTGCACTAGTCCCATGTGCTATTCTCTTTAGTCTGTCACCTTTAGTGGCTGCAGAGGATTCAACATAACGTGTTTTGTATTCCGAATTACAAATATCACAGTTTAAAACAAATTGATAACCGAGTTCATTACACGCTTCATCACTCCATTTTTTTGTAATCGAAATTAGTCGAATCTTGGCAATTTCCTCTTCTTCCTGGCGTTTTTGTTCTCGACGTTCTCGAGTTTTATCAACTGTGGCTTCTTTGCCTTTTACCAGGCCCTTTTTAGTAGAATCTTTGATTTTCCCAAAGACACCCATGTATGATGTTATGATGTGTTGATTATTTAAATGATCAACCACATAGTGTAAAATAACATTATCAAAACCAAAAACCCAGGCGAGTGTTGGTGTCAAAATATATCAAACATGGAAATCTCTTGCAATGTAAAATGAGTGATGATAATTATGGAGATCATTGGTATGTTTTTGGCCATATAAAAAAGATCATCACATATACCTTTTGCAATAATTTTCATCATTTACTTTAGAAACTATACCATCCATGATCTGATTGTCTTCATCGGTGGCATTTGGATTCCAAAACAACAACGGCTCGCCAGTATTGCAAATCAAATACAGCATCAAAGTTTCATAGTCTTGTTGATTTAGATCATTTTTTCCATAGCTAAAGTAGGATACCCACATCATGTTTGGAATGTCAGAAGACTTCTTTATTGCATCGAATACCGAAAGCTCCCATTCTAATACCTGGGATGAATTTCCACCTATCATTTTTTCATACTGTCCAAGATCACCATAAAACGCCTTTGAGTTGTGAGTTCCAAAGTTTTTAAAATAATACTGTTTGTGGCCATTTTTTTCAGGCACTACCACATCTTTGAGAACGAAATAGTCATCATAGTTTGTAGCTTTGACATCAGGATACAACTCTTGTATTGGTTTGAATATAGCCTCATTTCTTGCATCAACTAACATTTCATCCTGAATTGCATTCCATTGTAAATATGCAGGATGGTTTGTGTGAGGCCTATTCATCACAAGATCAAATGAAGTCTGATGTATCCTTGGGATCAACGTGCCAAACCTAGGATCCTCTGCGATTGCATTGTACCAACCAGATTTTTCATTTAATGACCAATTTGAAAAACTAAATTCGTCATCCATTATAAGATAGTCAAGTTTTCCTCCCGCATGTTTGTATTCTGTGAACCATAAGAATATTTTTTGTTTCATATCTGCAATCCCGTTATCTAGCCAAGGACACATGAAATTCGTATATTCATTAGTTATTGGGTCAATGCATCTATCTTTGGAGTTTGAATATAGATCCCATGTAAACTTCCATAAAAATAGTGCAGCATATCCTTCTGGTTTTTCATGGCTTTTCATAGCAACTTGTACAGGATCTGAATCCGTATCAACCCAGATCATACGTACTATATTATCATTATATTTTTCTGGCACATCATGCCAAGAAAGAATCTTATATTTTACAAAAACATTAATTTCAGAAATTTGAGTGTGAGACTGTCTAACAAATAACATGTCTGCGGTAGCATTAGTCACACATGCAGGGGAACCGTCAGATATCTTAAACACCAATATCAAATCTCCAGCACATGTAACATTCTGTACAGAGATACCGTTTTTGATTTGTTTTAATGGTGCAATCACAATGTTTTCAGAATAGGATGTATGAAATAATGATAAAATTAATAATAATGAAATCAAACATAAAGATAATAATCTCAACACTACAGATTTGTCTTTCATAAAATATAAGATTAGTCTGAAAATATACTCGTGAAATTACTCATCATATTTTACATAATGTGTCTTTGAGATTTACATATGGTGTTTTAATTAGTGTCATCACAAACAAAAAAAGATGTTTTATTTTTTATAGAACCATAACAGCAATTCGATTAAAGTAAAAAAGAAAAAGAATTGTAGGTCTTATTGGTTACTTTCAATAAGAAATACAACATTTGCAGTAGATGTGACATCTTGGCTTGATGAAAAGACAGGTGTGGAAGATCTCACTGCCATGCCTTCGTCAAATGCCATGTTAAACATTGGCGTTGGAACTGGAATTCCAAACTCAGATAGCGAGACGGACTTGACGCCAACTACAGAATAATCAAGTGAAGTAAGCGCCTTTTCTGCCTTTGTCTTTGCATTTTGTATTGCCTGCTCAATTAGTTCATCTTTTAGCTGCATATGTTTTTCGGGTGACAGTGTAAATGAGACACTATCTACTCTGTTTGTACCTGCATTTACCGCAGCATCAATGATATCAGCTGCCAAAGTAAGATTAAAGGTTTTGACAGTTATGGTGTTTGTGATTTGATATCCTTTCAACTCCTGTGTCCATCTCTTTGTGAGTGGTTCCTCATACCCGTCATAGATTGGATATATGCTGAAATTAGATGTGCCAATTTCATCATCTGTCACTCCAGCTGTTCTGATTGCTTCAATCACATTATTCATTGCTATCGAGTTTGAATCAAGTGCTTCTTTAGCTGTTTTTTGCTGCGTTTCCACACCAAAGCTGATGTTGAGCTGGTCTGGCTGTACTGATGATGTTGCCGTGCCGGTTACAGAGATTGTCTTTTCTCTTGATGGTGCAACTTCCTGTGCATCTACATTTTGTGCAGCAGAAAGTACACTCATAGTTACAGAGACTACAAGCACCGCAATTACTGCTGTTATGAGTCTTGTTGATGTTTTCATGAGATTACATGGAACATTTCAAAGATAAGGTTTGATTAAATCTCAATTTAACTTTCGCCGGTGCGGTTAAACATGTTAAAAAACTATTCTACTCATTCAGAGTTTTTGATCTAAAAAACAAGATAGCATCAAACGACTCCACATTATCAAAAGAACCTCTTCAGCCTCACCAAGTGCGCCACATGCCAGACACACCGTCGGCGATACAAAAGATCATTCCTGACCCTGCAGGTATCAAATCGTAGTTGTCTCTTGCAAAGGATACAGTCAACAATCAAGTATGCGTATAACCCTATGAAAAGAATGATGGAAGGTTTTTCTTTCCGTATGGAATTTACCAATTAGGTTCTGCCTACAAACCTTGTGACGGCAAATGCAGGTTTGAATTTGAAGATATAAGGTGCGCGAATGATTCGTTTTAACTCTCCAACCAACACAGGAAAGTTTTACATTTCCCGTGCGTCGGAAAAATCAGTTTTCCTTGGCCCGTACGTACGGTTGGGCCTAAGTTCTGAAACTCGCAATTACTTAGATCGGAATAGTATAAGAGAATTATCGATCATCCCTAAATACGATGCATGTGTATTATTACAATAACCGGGGAAGGCAATACCAAATGAGTATTGTTGTCTTTGACTA
>JAGQHF010000038.1 GCA_020431985.1 Nitrosarchaeum sp.
ACGTTGAATCAACAATACCCAAAGAAGAACTGCTAGGATGCCCCACAAAGTTCTACAATTATGAAAGTGGACATGTCCCCACAAATACATTTTCAATGATAGTTCAATACAATTATTCACCTCAGGAGCCAATACAGGGATGTAATCTAGATTGGAAGATCAATTTCATGAACAAGTACAACGATGTTGAGTTTATTGATCAAGTACATTATGATATTTGGGTAGTAGATGATAACGGAAATAGACTCAGATCATATGCACAAGAAATTGGACGAGCCGATTTGTTCAACGGGTTTGGTCAAACCCACATTCTTCTTCCCATAGAAGAAGGAATAGGATTAGCCCATTATGTCATATTCATTTACGGTACCGGAGCAGAATTTGAAACCCCGGACCCAACTCTAGGAGGATATGTAGAGGTTGACATAGACATTGGTGAAAACCCGCTAATTACTCAAGCAGTCAATACTCAAGCAGTCAATACTCAAGCAGTCAATACTCAAGCAGTCAATACTCAAGCAGGCAATACAATTCCTGAATGGATAAAGAATAATGCGGGATGGTGGTCTGATGGAACGATTGATGATGAAACTTTTGTCCAAGGCATCCAGTTTTTGATGAAAAATGGAATTATTGAGGTCTGATAAGAATCAATGATTTTCATCAAAGATAAATAAAAACTCCAATCAAGATTTCATCAATGCTTTTGCAATTGAACTAAGTGACGCATATCAATCAAATTATTAATAAAGAAATGAAAGATGTGTTTAATTATGTTCCATGCAGAAATTAGTCTCTATCCAATCGGAACAGGTTCAACAAGTGCAAGTTTTTACATTGCAAAGGCAATAGAAATGATCAAAGATATGCAGGGAATAAGATATGAAATCAATCCCATGGGCACAGTTTTAGAATCCGAAGACATAGATATCATCTATACTGCGTCAAAAAAAATGATGGAGACAGTACATAATTTAGGTGTGTATAGAGTCGAAGTAATCTTAAAGATAGATTCGAGAAGAGACAAGCAAGTAAAAATGGAAGACAAGATAGAATCCATTAAAAAAATGCTAAACAGTTGAATCTAGAACTTTTTAATTATGTTAAAGTATGTGTCTCGCTGGGCCGGAACCATTCCTATCTCTTTTACCATCGTTGCCAGTTCATCGACTGATGAAGCAGTAGGTTTTCCTGCGGCTCGGTATATTTCCTCAGAGAATGCAGTCCCAACCAAATCGTTTCCTCCGTTAGATAACGCTACTTGGGCGAGCTTCTTTCCGTATGCCACCCAATAAACTGAAATGTTATTCAGAGTGTTTGCCAACATTAATCTAGATAATGCAATGACTCTTAGGTCATATACAGATGAACATTCATGATTGACTAGATGCTCCTGTTCAAGTTCAGTATTATCAAGACTGAATTTCAAAGGAATCAATGTGATGAATCCTCCAGTTTTTTTCTGTAATTGTCGGATTTTGATGAGATGATCAACAATATGTTCAGGTTTTTCAATATGACCATAAAGCATTGTGACATTACTTTTTATTCCAAGGTTGTGAGCTTGTTCAATTGTGTCAAGCCATTCTTGCCCACTGCATTTTCCGCGAACAATTTTACCGCGAATGTCTGGATGAAATAATTCAGCTCCACCTCCAGGCATAGAATCCAAACCAGCATCTTTCAATCGTGAGAGTATCTCCTTGACAGAATTTTTGGTTAGTTTCGACAAGTAAAATATTTCAGCTGCAGTCAGAGCTTTGATTTTTAATTGTGGGTGATTTTTTTTTATTATTCTCATCATTTCTTCATAATATTCTAAAGGTAATTTTGGATGAAAACCGCCAACAATATGAACTTCTGTTGCTCCCATATCCTTGGCAATAGAAACACGTTGCTCGATTTGTTCAGGGGTTAGCGTATAAGCGTCATCAGCGCCATCTTTTCGATAAAATGCACACATCTGGCAGCTTGCTGCACATACATTTGTGTAATTCATGTAATATGATGCCGCAAAAGTAACCGTACTACCAGCTAATTTTTTACGAGTTAAATCTGCAACTGCCCCCAGCATGTGGAGATTATCATAATTCATCAATTCAATACCGTCATTATAGGACAGTTCTTCTCCAGATATTGCCTTGCCTAGTGCCTGAGAGTCTCCAATTAACTGCTCTAGCATGATTTAATGCACATTTCTTAGGATATATTCCTTGACTGCTCTTTCCTAAGAAATAAGTAGATAAACAGCATTAGAAAATCATGGTTTTGCCACTCGTTGATGAAAATAGGCCAAAGTGTTTCTATTGTCATGAAGGGTTTGAAAACATTGAAAAGTTAAGAGAGCATCAAAAGCTAAAACACAATGAGTTTCTTGAAAACCAACAGAAAACCACAAAAAGGGAACCGGTACCAGGCGATGTCACTGTGTTTTAGTTTTTTCTTCTTTAATCGACTTTAGGATATCCTGTGTGATCTTTTTGCTTATTGATGCAAGATCATAGGTTGCATCAATAGAAAGTGCTTTTTTGAAGTGTTTTAATGCATTATGTAAATCCCCCAATTCTCCAAGTGATAGTCCTTTGTATGCTAATGCCATAGTACATTTTTTGTCAATTACTAAGGCTTTATCATAATAAGATATGGCATCTTTGTAATTGCCAAGGGTATGCAAAGAAGAACCTTTGTTTAAGATAGCATCAAGATGGTTTGGGTTAATTTTTAATGCTTTATCATAAAGTCGGATGGCATGTTTTATTTTGCCTAGATTTTGAAGTGTAACTCCCTTGTTGACTAACGCATCGATATTCGCGGGGTTTTTTTTCAAGATCAAATCATATAGTTTGAGAGCAATGTCGTAATTACCATCCTCACACATATCATATGCTTGAATTAACATGTCGTCTTCTTCCACAGTATTGCTGGTAGTTTGTTAATAATATAGATTCACAAGAATCAACAGTTTTAAAGTATGAAGAGAATGTTATCTTATGAAAAAACATAGTGAAAGAGCTAAGAAAGGAACGAGAGAGCAAATTAATGCACAGATACGATTTTTGCAAACAAACCTCACGCTAAAGCAAAAAGAGTTGTCAAAGGCCATGGAGTATAAAAAATACAAGCTTCCAGGATTTGAAACTCAGATATCAAGAATAAAACAGGGCATTGCAAAAACAGAGAAAGATTTGGAAACATTTCAGAAGCGTAAAGAGAAAATGGAAAGTGAAGGCCTGATTTAGATTAGTACACAGAAATGAGAGAAAAAGGACAAAAAATTCATCTAACAGTTGTAGTTGTTTCGATAGCTTTAATGTCATTAGGCACGTTTAATTTAGTCAACAATGCATTTGCCCAGCCAACTGGTGTAGCCTCGGTAAAATGTGTTGATAGCACTGGAAATGAGATTCTATGCGCAAAACCATTTGATCTGTTTATTCAAAATATCTTTGAACAGCTTCTCTCCACTGTAGGACCAATTGTCGCAGGTGCGGTGTCCATGGGAGTAAGCTTTGCTAGAAAAAAAGGATTAGCGATAAGTGCTGATGCAGAAGAGTATTTTGTCAAATCAGCAAGATCATTTGTAGACAATCAAAGCAGATACATATTCAAGCAATTTATGGAAAATCCCGGATATAGAGAACAGTTAGCAAATGGAAAAATGCCCGAAGAACTGGGAAAACAAGTGTTTCAGAATGTGAAGGGACAATTGTTGACTGAGTTAAAATCAGATGAATTCACAAAAGTCGCTAGAAACATGCTAGTTGAAAATTTAGATTCTCTGATTGAAAGAACATTATCTCAAAGTAAAAACGATAATGCTGAAAAGGCAAGAAAATTACTAAAAGAATTCGTACCCATTGCAGTAGACTCGTCACTATTATACGTGAAAGAAAATGAAATCACAGATGAACAAAAAAGAGAGATCATAAATCGCACATTAAAAATTGTTGCTAAAAATTTTGATGCAGAGTACATAATAATGTCTGTAGACAGTGCCAAGATGTACATAGAAGCAGAATTGAAAAGAAGAATAGATGACAAAGTATCGTGAGATACAGATTAATTGTGCATTTTAGAACAAATTAGCGAGTCTTGAAATATTTTATGATGCAAATTTATCTCTAGGGTCAATTTCCAGAGATTTGTTAAAACATTCAAGTGCTTCTTGGTACCTTCCAATACTTCGTAACGCTGTTCCTTTAAGATTCCAAAGTTCCGGGTTGGTTGGTTCTAAAAGTAGTGCCTGTTCAAAACAGCTAAGCGCACCCTCAAAATCAAAATTATCCATCAAGGTTTTTCCTTTGGAAACTATATGGGTTGAAGAATCCACAATAGCATATGAAACCCATTTGTAATAAATTTGAGGTACGTAATATCATGTGGGTTAAATTAAACAAATTTTTGTAAAGTTAATTAAATTTTATATATATTTTTAACAATCAGACACTAGATGAAATTGGATGAGGTAGATGAGAAAATTTTAAAGAATTTACTTGTGGATGCACGATTGTCGGCACGCCAATTGGCATTAAAATTAGGAATGTCAACGGTAACCATACTATCCAGAATAAAAAAACTAGAGAATGAAAAAATCATCAATGGATATACGGCAGTTGTGGATTATGAAAAACTGGGATATGAATTAACAGCAATTATAGAGATAGTTGCTAAAAAGAACAAAATTGTTGGAATTGAAGACAAATTGGCAAAAATTCAAAACGTGTGTGGAGTATACGACATAACAGGAAGTACAGACACCATAGTTATTGCAAAATTCAAAGAACGTGACGAATTAAGCCAGTTTGTAAAAGGAATATCAACAATACCAAATGTAGAGAATACGATAACCCATATTGTTCTAAATACAGCAAAAGAAGATTTTAGATTGGTATAGAGTACGAAGATGAAAAAGATCGCATTAGGAATTTGGATTTTGTGTGTAATTCAATTAACATTATCTCAGACAGCAGAATCTGAATCAGAGTTACAAATGGAGCTCACGATGTCAGACGACGAGAAAATTATTCTATTTGGTGGATTTGCAATTGCCGTGATAGGGTTATTTGTATTTCTTGCAAGGGATGTAATATTAAGAAGGAAGACATCCTATGATTCTGAAAATCTAGAATCAAAGAAAGATAAAACATATGAAAAATATCATTCTGACTGGTCTGACGACTATGAGGATTTAGGTACCAGAAAAAATACCAAGGAAGATAAAGAATTTAGAAAAGCCTTAGAAAATTCAGAACTTCCTGATTATTACAAGATCTTGGAGATTAATTCTGATGCGACACAAGATGAAATTAAAAATCAATACAGAAAATTAGCAAAAAAAATTCACCCAGATAAATCAAAAGATAAAGAGACAGAAGAGATTATGATTGAATTAAACAAAGCGTATGAAATTTTATCAGATGTGGAGTTGAGGGAGAAATATGATAGATACTTCAAATCAAGTTAATCAAATTTCATATTTACCAAAATAAGATAAAGTTCTATTTTATCAGGGGTTTGTACACTGTTTATCAAATTAGCAACTAAAGTAATGTTGGTATCAACTTCATTTTTTCTGATTTGTGTTAGAATTTTGACTTCTTCAAAACTTGTATTTGGGCCCAACATCATTTTAGATAGATTAGGCACCACAGATAGATCTTGAATTGTCCCATGAACCTTGTAGGCAAATTTATCTGAAAAATACACCCCGCCTCTAGTGGTGGGAGAGTTTACAGGAGTAGGAGAGTGTTTTATTGATACTTCTTCAAAAGCATAATCAGAATCTGCAATATTGATAATGTATTTTCTATTCAAATTTTTTTCGTCTTCAAGAATTTTTAAAATATCAAGATCAATTGTCAACACCGATAGCATAGAAACAATTCTATTGAGTGTTTCGTACAGTGGCTCGATTCACATAGGATTTTGTATTTGCTTACAAATCAGATTGAACTAGCTTAAGATAATGTTAGTCAACACGAATTCAAATTTATTTTGTAGATTTCTCAAGACGTAGAAAATTACGATTGTAAGACAAGGCTATTTAGATAATCTAAATCAAAAAGGGTTGTTGGTTTAGGCTTTACCATGGTTTAGCCATGCATCTAACCCTTGAAAAGATGCTATAATATTATGATCGCAATAGTAGAAAAAGATTTTCATTGTATGTATGGAGAATGTTGCTGAAAGGATAATCAATTTTTATTAAAAGGGCCAGATTAATGCAAATATATGGGTTAGCCAGGGTTTTTTGTGGCATATTTACAAAAACTACGCAAACATCTTTAAAAACAGGAAGATAAATTTTGAATTATTGCAAGAGTTTGCCACTCCACATACCATGAGGAATGAAATTTTGAGCCTAGTTGTGGAAAGTGGATTTGAAGAAGATTCTTTTTTAGAAATGCTCGATTACACAATAGAGTTGTTCGAAACTCAAGGACTTGGAACTGACTACTATGGATATCACAACATCAATCATGAATTAGAAGTGACATACATCGCACTGCTATCTGCAAACCTCAACAATGAAGAATCTGTGAAATTTTCTAAAGATGATTTAAAGTATCTTTTTGTATCAGCGTTGTTCCATGACTTTGACCCACAAAAAAGTGTGGACAAGCCACATGAAGAAAGTGTGTTAAAGTTTATTTCACTAGATAGAAAATTACGCCAGCTTTTAGACGAAGCAAATCTAGATTTAGAAATTATAAAAATTTTGATTCTCAGAACCACGTATCCATGGACAGGACAGTTGAGAAAAAATGCTGAACAACAAATTCAAGAATGTTTTAGAAATTCAGAATTAACCAGAAATAACCCAGAGTATCAAGAACACATTATGGAGCTAGGGTGGTTTCTTTCTGTGGTAGACAGAATTAGCGGATATGCATTGGGGGATTTTTCAAAAGCAATGGAGATGGCAAAAATGAATGCTCATGCTCTTGCATGGAGACCTTCTTTGATAGTACGGAGCTCTGTGGCGTATTTTGAAGAACTGTTAAACAAGGAAACCGACATGTGTAAGACGGTTTTGAAATCACTTCCCAAACATATGAGGAAAAATTTCTTCAATACAGTTCTTTCATTCATGAATATTCGGCAACAGGAAATTTCAATACAAGCAAACTATGCGTATGAGAATTTGAAGTTGATACCCACAATTGAAAAAATGACAACCAGAGAAGACCCAGAGTTTGCCAAATCATTGTATTCCATATTTCAAGAGTTGCCTAAGCCTTTACAATTTAACAAAGATCGATTTGAAGAATCATTAATGGACACTAACGTTATACTAAACACTTTACGAGTCAACGATAGAGATGGAGAAATAGTTGGATTCGCTAAAGGTGGTCCAATAGAAGATTACAGATTAAGGCCAGAAATTAAAGATGAAAATTATGGTATGGGAAATACTGTCTTTCTTGAACCATTGGCATTAAAGATGGGATACTGGGGATTAAAGGGCGGAAGTGAGATGAGGCATCTCTTCATCATGCAGGCACACTCAAAAAAATACAAGCATCTGACAAGCTTTGCCCTACGAGATGTGATACGGGCAAGAATAAGCAAAGAAGATGCAGAATTTGTGACTATGTTTGATCCTGAAAGATGGGACTATTACAGAATCAGAATTTAATCACCCATGAGAAGCCCAAAATATCTAAAAGACATTCAAAAAATTGTTTCAGGTCAAGTCTTAGTAGAACAAGAAATTTTGAGATGTTATTCGATAGATGCTAGCTCGTACCAAGTGTTTCCAAGAGTAGTAGTTATTCCAAAAAATGAAAAAGATGTATCAAATATAGTGAGATTTGGAAGAAAGGCGAATTTGTCAGTAACTGTCAGAGGTGCTGGGACAGGATTAGTAGGGAGTGCCTTGAACAACGGAATAATCTTAGATCTGAGAGAATTCAACTCTATAAGAGTAGGAAAAAATACTGCAACAGTAGGAGTAGGGACCTCCAAAGGAGAATTAGATAAGAAATTAAATGAAGAAGGAAAATTTTTTCCACCAAATCCCTCAGTGGGATCATATTGTTCAGTAGGCGGGATGCTAGGAAACAATTCCAGTGGAAGTCGTAGTCTAAAATACGGAAGTGTGATAGACAATGTTAAAGAAATCACTTTAATCAACGGAGAAGGAAAAAAAATAACATTGCCAAAAAACAAAACAATTGGAAAAAAAATCTTTACAATTTCAAAATGTATTGAATTAGAAAATTATCCTCAAACTAGCAAAAATTCTTCAGGATACAGACTAGATGCGGTAAAATCTTTCAAGGATTCACATAAGGCACTAGTAGGTTCTGAAGGCACATTAGGAATAATTCTTTCAGCAAAGATAAAGATAATGAACATTCCCAAACGACGCATTTTGTATGTTATAGGATATTCATCGTTAGATAAAGCAGCAAGGAACTGTAGAGATATTTTATCAAGTAATCCATCTGCAATTGAGTTTGTAGATAAAAGTACACTAATGCAATTTCCACTAAGATTCAGCAAAAGTACAAAATGTGTTTTGTTAGTAGAATATGATTCAGAAAATAAAAATGAAAGATTTATGCTAACCAAAATGTTCACAGGAAACATAATCAAAACCACATCAGACGAAGATGAAATGAAGAAATGGTGGAGATATAGAGATTCATCATTGTATTACAGCCTGAAGTCCATTGACCGTAGAGAAAGGCTACCTCACATAATTGAGGATGCTGCAGTACCTGTAGAAAAACTAGAAAAATTATTTACATTAATTCATAAAATAAACACAAAATTTCACACAAAATCTATTGCTTACGGGCATGCAGGAAATGGAAATATTCATGTACGATTAATTGCTAACAGAGAGAAAACAGGTCATCTCAAGGACATAGCCACACTTTACTTTGATGAGATTATCAAGATGGATGGAACCATTACGGGGGAACACGGAGACGGACTTGCAAGATCAGAGTTTGTGTCAAAGCTTTATGGTCAAAAAAACTATGCATTATTCAAACAACTCAAAAATCTTCTTGATCCATACGGGGTATTAAATCCGGGCAAAATAATCAACAGTGGGAATAAAATGCTGAAAAATCTTGAAAAAATGTCTAATGTTTAACTAGGACGGAATGAAAAAATTGCAGTAATGCTTTATTAGGAAAAAAATTTCAAAAACTACGTTATGAGAACATTTGGGATTTTAACATTTTTGCTTGTTTTATGTATAATGATTAATCCAGTTCACGGGGCAGTACCGCTAGAAAAAGTCAAGATCAGTGAATCTGGACTTGTTAATCGAATTGGAAACCCTATTGGGACTAATGTCAACGTCAACCAACAGGTCTTGATTTCATCAAAGATAACCAACATGCAAGCAGACGATCAGGATTTTATCTATATCGTTCAGATAAAGAATGAGAATGGAGGAGTGGTGAAAATAGGTTGGATCACAGGAAAGCTAACAAAAAACCAAAATTTCGTACCAGCAGTTTCATGGGTTCCAACCACACAAGAGACATTCACGATTGAGATTTATGTGTGGGATGGATTGGATCCAAAAAAACACAAATACGAAGCATTATCAGATGCCATCAAATTTCTGGTAACATCAAGCTAGGTCGATAAAATATTTTAAAATTTTTAAAAAAATAGAATATAGAACTGAAAATGATTATGCGGTTAATTGAAATTCGAACAATTAAAACAAACCATGCTTTGGTTAGTTACACGCATATCAAAATTTTCACATACAGTTAGGAAAGAAGATTATGTTAGAATGCAATTCTTATTCAGATTTGAGTAACAAACAGTAACTTATGTCAATGCTTGAGAAAATAAATTATTGAACATGATGGGGTGTATAAAATTAAACAATTTAAGCAAATTAGGCAAAACGCTGTTCAATCAGGAAAGATCGAATTGTTGAAAAAAGTTAACAATGTCTTGCTAATAGAACTTTACAATAACCAAAGTATGACAATAGGATATTGTGTAAAGTGCCGAGACAAGAGAGACATTCAAGGTGCCAAGCCATACACTATGAAAAATGGAAAACCTGCAGTAAAGGGCACATGTCCCACGTGCAGTACAGCCATTTTCAGGATTGGAAGAGGTTAGTATTTCCATTCATCTGTTATGCCATTCCACAGGGACCGCAACACAGATGGATCTTTTTCTATTTCTTGTGTGATTCGGTTCTGCAATACAAAAAAGAAGTTTTCCATTGCGTCCACTCCACCATCAGAATAAAGTTCATTGCCAATATCAGTAATTCTATTTTTTTTATCCGCTATTTCTGAAGAATCAGGATTTTGTAAGCAAAATGTCATCAAATCCATCAGCTCTTCCTCTAACATAAAATCCATGAAAAAATTGATTTTATAATATATTTAAACCAAGACGATTAATTGACATTGTTTTTGTTGGTGAAAAAACAACAAAACTTGAAGAAAAGATAGTCAAACTACTAAGAAAGACACAATAAAATATCAACATATCCTAAACAATTTTTCTTAGTTTTCTACACAATAATTGTTACCTGCTCCTAAAGAAATCTGTCATCGGGCACATGTAGAATAAAGATAATGTTGACACCACAATAAATGGGTGTGACATGCAACACACGTTGTGAGACAAAATATTTTCTGAAACGACGACTTTGTAATTTTTGTTAACAGGATACCCAAATATCCAAATCACCCACTATAACATAATGACTAGGTATAGAATTATTTTTGGTACATCTGTGGCTATCTGTTCTTTGGTCTTTCTAGTCTTTATATTGATTGGCGGTCTGTTAATGAACAAGGATTTTGGAATTGAGCTAAGCATCATGTTAGTTATTGTGGTGATTGGTGTATTTGGAGCAATAATGTATTTGCTAAGCAGAGAGAAAGGTCAAGGAGATAACATACCTGATAGATACACATCAAATACATCTGCCTAGATGGTTTTTTGAGATCTGGCATGGTTTGCCATGCAATAAGCGTGGTTCCTATCTGTTGTTGCAAATGCAGGATGTATTTGAATGAAAATTTTTATCACAAAAATAAATGCACACTACAAAATCTTTGAACAATATCGCTCATTCATGTCAAAACCATAGAATCTTATCAGATAGTATAAAATTCATATGCTGTATTTGAGGAATAAACGAGTTCATTTCGACAGTATTAAATATTATTTTTATTGGCCACAGGCAAGCATATTATCTTAAAATAAAAAAGAAGATCATTTGAGTCTTCTATAAATCTCCTTAAATTCAACTGAGAGATTGTAGGAGATGTTGAGAAGATGTGTCAGTTGATTCATTGTTGTTCTATCACGAGAAAGTTGACGTAGAATTGTCAATGCCTTTTGTGGAGAACTTTTATGCAGAGGAGACTTGCCTGACCATGTTTTGAAGGACTCATCAACATCAAGACAGAAGTTAAGAATAAACTCTTGCCAGTGAGGCATTGAATTTACAGAATTTGGGTTTGGAAACAGCACTGATGCTAACTCTCTGAATTCATTTTTTCTATCCACCAGTAACATATTCAGTGCTTGTTTTACTTTCTCTTCGCTATATGCAGACGAGTTTAACATGTACAATCCAGTAATACTCATGGTTTCATATCGTCATAAAGAAAAATAAAGCAATCCATAATGTTTTTAAAAATTTGTTTTAATTGTTGATAAAAAGTTAACATATGTAAAGAAAAAAGAAGCAATAGGCTGTGCCTATTGAAATGGATCAATGAATGGGCAGTTGACTATATGATCACTGTTCATAGGCCTGGCTATTCCGATGTCAATTAGACCTGCTTGTTTGTATGCATTGATGTCGCCAATGTTTTCAAGCAATTGAGCATTTGAGGAATCGGTCCATCCTATCACAGATATTCGCCACATAGGACTGTAGTTCTCATCCCCGGGAGCGCCAGTTGCAATACCAGCTTGGAATCCTAACGGACCACTTCCCTTAATGCCGTTTTTGAACTGAAACAAATCAACAGCTGCGGCATTAGCAATTAGATTGGCAGAAGTTGGAGCAGATATAACACCCATCATGTCAGCAGGACCGCTGGGAGTTGCATCAGTTACTATATAGTAAATTGTTCTTCCATCAGGACCCCAACCCCTATGAGCTATGAAAGTCACGGTCATTTCCTTGGTATCAATGTTGAGGACTTGTCCACCACCATAAGGAGTCTCATCGGTTAGAGTTTTGTTTTCTTTAACTACCATTTGGCCGCCAGGCCAAACAATCTGAGGCATATTTAAGACCACAGGAACTTCGTTTAGAGAGACATCACCATTTTCTGTTGCCAACAGGATTTCTTCCTCCGAATCTAAGATTCTAGGATTTATGCCCTCATTCCAAGTAACATGTACATGAGAAGTCAAAGCACTGTAAATTTCTGGTTGTGCAGGAGTGCTAGTGAACACCTCACCTTGAAAACCATGGATGCCATTACCCTTCACGCCATTTGTGAACATGTATGTCTTGGAAAGGGCAGATACAGGGGCTTTTGCAAGTAGAGGGGCAAGCTCAACTTTCCAATCTTGGTTTTTTGAGATTACATCAGCGTGGGTCTTGTCACTAGAGTCTGTTATGATGTAGTAAACATCAGCACCATTGTAAAATCCCTTATGCATTGGTATGTTAGTGGGTATGTTGGCTCGAGACAGCCGCAGTACATAGTCCATGTTCTTTTCTTTCATTTCATTTTTGGAATCAGTTTTGTCAGTTAGTGGCAATGTTGGAGCGACAGTTGTTTTGTTTTTTCTTTGATCCTGGTTCCATCCATCTTTTCCGCCTGGATAGTTTTTGCACAGGGTGTCACCACATACAACATTATTGTTTTTTGAACCATATGAGTCATTAGATAGTCTACCCGGAGCATTATCGCCTTCACTCTTTGCAGCATCTGCCTCATAGTAGTGAGAATACAAACCTGCGGTGAACAGAGGTGCCATCATCAGAATTGTCAGATATCGTAGATTTTTGTTCATTAGACGAAAAAACGTAATTTTGTTTAAAAGAATTTGTCCAAATTGATGTCAGTTACCAAGCTCACAGAATCTATCCATCACATACTCCCAGTTGATAACGTTCCACCAAGCCTTGACGTAATCTGGTTTGTTATTTTGATATTTCAAATAATATGCATGTTCCCACATGTCAATACAAAGAAGAGGAATCTTATTGATAGACCAGGGACTCTCATTGTTGACAGTGATCATAATTTCAATTCTTTGGAAGGTAGGATTGAAAACCATCCAACACCATCCACTACCTTCGATTGATAATGATTGCTTAGTGAATTTCTCTTGAAAGGTTTCAAAATTTCCAAAATATAGATCTATAGAATCAGCTAGTTTTCCGGTAGGTTTTTTGTGTGTGGTTGGACTCAAAGTCTCCCAGTACAACCTATGGTTTTCATACCCACCACCAAAGAAAACAATATCTCCTCTTGCAGAGGTTGGAATTGAATTCAAATCAGAGAGAATTGATGTAATGTATTTGGGATGAAATTCTCCACCAATGTTCCTAAGAGATTTGTTTAATCCGTCAACATAGGTTTGATGAAATTTTTGGTGATGAATTTGCAGGGTTTCAGCATCCATGAATTGTTCTAGTTCATGGTAGTCATAAGGCAGTTTTGGCAATACGTATTGAGTCATTATACAAGACATGTTCAACTCTCATATATTTTTGAATCAAAAGAAAGATAACCATAAAAGATTTCCCAGGAACATGAACAAATTGGGGTTTGTGGATTTGGAAATTTTATTTTTAGGGATTAATGGAAATGGAAAATTCAATGAGACAGACATTGAAAAGTCAGACCTTAAAAAGCTAGGAGTGGGCAGAATTCTAGATTCTCTTGCATCGTTAAAGGATAGAAAATTGATTATCCTGCAAGAGGACGGAAGTTTTTCAGTCACAGATTTAGCTAGACATTCACTATGGGATGAAACAATTCCATTGTGGATCAGAATTTTGAGGATTTTGGAAATCAAATCATTTAGCATAGAGGAAATGATTTATTTTTTGAAAAAGGAAGAAAGAAAGATTTTAGATGAACTCGAAATGTTAAGAAAAAACAACCTGGTGTTAATGTCACCACAGAGAATAGATTCTAAGATCATCAAAATGTATGAAATTTTGCCTGAAGGAGTTGAGAAAATTCATTCTGTTGAGATAGAGGGAGTTGACAAACATGCGCTAAAAGAAAACCTAGACAAAAAGGCAGACGTCACCACCATAATCAACCAGATAACCAGAGACGTGAATGACTTGGAAATATCATTTGATAAGAAAGAGAGAATTATTGCAGGATTGCAAAAGATAATAGAGAGAATAGACTGATTATTTCGTACGAATTTTGTCATGTATTTGAGCAAGAATCAACTCTGCCTTGGCTTTGTTTTCATAGCTGTCTGAGGTTTCATCCATAATGGTATCAATCTCATAACTTTTGTCTACTAAAACATTGGCCACATGATCGTCAAGTGTTCCATTTCCAATAAGATAGTATGCAAATACAGTGTTTTTTTGCCCAATCCTATGTAATCTATCTTCGGCTTGACGATGAATTGCAGGACTCCAATCCAATTCGGCAAAAACGACATACTTTGCACGAGTCAAGTTTATTCCAACGTTACCAGCACGAATCCCTGCAATCATAAGCTTGGATTCACCTTTTTGAAATTTGTCAATCTGATCTTGACGAGTCTTGTCTGATTGTCCTCCAATTATTGTGACTGGAGAGAACTCAGAAAGACTTTCGTTGAGAAGTTTATGAATCACTTTATGATGACAAAAGACCACAACACTCTCCTCAATCTCCATGATGTTTTTAACAAAATTTATCACATGTGGTAATTTTGCAATACCTGCTATTTGTCGTTCACTCTGGATAGCCCGTTGGTATGATGCTGACTTGTCAAACTCCGTTGCTGCGCCCTTTTGTTCCTCTTCTAGCTTTGTCCATATTTTTGACAACTCTTCAAAATAATAGTCAGTATCAGAGTCAATTACTTCTTTATAGCGAACTTTGTCTTTTAGCTCCTTTAGAACATCTGATTTTTTACGCCTTAACATGACATGCTTTTGTAGTTCGTTACGAAGGGATGCGCGTTTGTTCTCAAGTACTATTGCCTTCCCTTTTTCATTAACATAGCAAAAATATTCACAGAATTCCTTAAAGCTCCCCAACAAGCCAGGTTTGAGAATATCAACTATGGGCCATATTTCAGAACCACGGTTGTATATTGGAGTTCCAGACAAGCCGATTCTATAAGAAACGGAAGAAAGTGCGGCTAATTTTTTTACAGCTTTGTACTTTTGGGTAGTTTTAGATCTTAAATTATGTACTTCATCGCAAACAATTGTTTTGATGTTTAGTTTTGAGAGATCTTTCATTCTTTTATAAAGTAGCTCGTAATTAATGATGTAAAAATCAGTAGAAGGCAGGACTTGACTTTTACCAGTTCTGATTATTGTAGAAGATGAGGATTCATTGTCAATAATTCGGCCATTCCTGCTTTTCTTTTTTACAAATTTCTCTATTTCTCTTTGCCAATTATTCAAAGTAACAAGAGGGGCAACCACCAGAATTGGAAATGTTTGGCGCTCAGTAGCAATGTACGACAATGTCTGGACTGTTTTGCCAAGACCCATTTCGTCGGCAAGAAGGGCATTGCCAGA
>JAGQHF010000039.1 GCA_020431985.1 Nitrosarchaeum sp.
AACTTGATAAAATCAGAGTTGCTAGGTTTTTTCTGCTTGAAGTTTATTCCCTTGTTTAGACAACGAATACACCAGGCTCTATGTGGTCTACAGCCATTCTTTGCTTTTCTTCCAAATACAATATTCACTCCTTGATATTTGGAAAGTTTAAGCGGTAATGTGCAACGTGCACATTTGTAATTGGTTGTCTCGTAGCCAGTGGTAAGCAAGCAAGATCCAAAATCAATGAAAGGGATATTTTTTACAGGAACACGTCTACCAATTGCTACACCAAGAGAAATTTGTGCGTTGTTAAATTGTTGCGACATGGCCGGAGTCTCCAATTAAAGAAATATCCGACCATGGAATATCCAAAAGTTCGAAAGACAACTGCTTTCTTTGTCCTAAAAACTCAAAGAGAGTGGTCGGATATTCCATGAGAATAATGATCGCTTAAGTTATTAAAACTTTAATTTTTAGAAAATTCTTTTTTCAATTCTTCTTTTAGATAATCTAGAAGTTTTTCTTTTGTACCGAAACCACCTTGTAAAATATCAACTTCTTTTTTCTTTTTGATACGTTGCTGTTCCTTTTCCTCTTTCAGATTCTCAATCTCTTGTTTGAGTTTCTTTAATTCTGAAAGTTCCTCTTTCTGTTTTTGAATCTCCATTCTTTGTTTTTCTTCTTTTGATATTACCAATTCAGGGATTACTTTTTGGTATGCTTCAAAGAGATGGTCTTTTGTGGGCTTGAAGTAGTTTGATTCAAGTTTTACTGTATGGTCCATCAACACCTCGCCAGTGACAAAGCTGATTTCAGTCGAGCTCTTGACTATTGTGTTGAAACGTTTCCTGAATCCATAGCATACTGCAAGATCATAACGATTCCCTGACTTGTTACGGTCAATCTTTGCGTTTTCCATTGTTTCTTTTATGATGGTCTCTATATTCTGGATGGACAATCCAATGGGTTTTTTTTCATTTACGATAAACCAATTCTTGCGAAAGACGAATGATTCAGGCTTTAGCAGTTCTCCTTTGTCTCTTCGCTCATCCCAATATTCATCGAGTGCTTTTACTGCCTCTGGATGCAAAAACGTGTAATACTCATGCAGTGAATCCTCGTATAGAAGTAGGCTCTTGCAGCCGTTAGGCTCATCAGAAACATTCCTTATTCTCAAATCAGCCAGTGCTTCAGGCCTTGCTCCTGTGGCTGCAAAGACGTGGATCAATGCCTTGGTTCTCTTCAGGCTGGTGTTTTCCAGCAGTTTTTTGATTTCATCAGTGGTTATTGGCCTGTCTCCACCCTTCTTGGTTGCCTCAGGCATGAACATTTTGAGTTTTTTTGTATTGATTACACGATCATTCACAAAGAAGAATTTGTTCACGGCAGCAAGTTTTAGCTGAATTGCAGTTTTCTTGAATCTTCTTTTCATGTAGAGCATATAGTCTTCCAAAAGCATATGCAATTGGTCATCAGGCAATAGTAATACTGATTCATAGTCCTTTGATGCCCATTTCAGAAAATTATCCATCTCCTTCCGATACGTCCTTTTGGTGGCAACTGATGTGCATGATTCCTCAAACAAAACAAGACATCTTGGATTCACACGTATGATGCGCGACTGAGCTTATTATTCAATGCGATACATGCGGATAAAAACTATTATTCATTAATTTTCAATCATATTCAATGTATCCTAGAATGCGAATAAGAGAAATTAGAGATTTTAATCTGGATGGAGGATATTTAATAGATGGATTTCCATCTATCGGATTTAGTAGTGCCATTGCTACAGAATCTATGCTGCATATGTCAAATTTTTCATTAGCAGGGGTTATTTCGTCAGATAACTTTCCACCAATCAGTTTAATCAAAGAGGGGAAGCCAAATTTTCCTACAAGAATATTTGTAAATGATGAAACCAAAGTTTCAATTTTCTTATCATATCTTACTCTCCACGAATCGTTACACAGAACCGCAGCAAAATTAATGCTCAGCTGGGCAAAAAAAAAGAAGATAAAATGGATTGTAAGTAGCGTGGCAATCAAGGCCACGAATGATTTGCAGGAACCAATTGCCGTTGGAAGCACGGATATTGCAAGAAAAAAAATCAAGGATGCGGGATTCAAGGTTCTAGAAAACGGAGTGGTTCCTGGAATTCCGGGTATTTTACTTAATGAAGGGAATTTAAATGATCAAGAAGTCATAGTAATTCTTGTCCATTCAGATGGTACGGGTCCAGACTTTAGATCAAGTGCAATATTATGTGAGGGAATATCAAAACTTATTCCAGGAACATCTTGTGATCTGAATCTTCTGCAAAGGGAAGCAGAAAAAGCAGAAGTTATGATTAAGGAAGCTCAGGAGGAGTCAAAACACCTCGACACCATGTATAGGTAGCTAATTAGAGTATCTACATCATAATTTTGAATAAATGGAATCAATACTGGATTTTGCTTTGGTAGTGGTTATCGTTTCAGCTTCAGGAGTTTTATCCCCAGGACCTTTATTTACATCAAATATTTTGTTTGGTATAAGAGAAGGTACAAAGGCCGGAATTAAAATTGCTGCAGGACATGCAGTTGTAGAATTGCCATTAATGGTTCTTTTGGGAATTGGAGTGTTGTCGTTAGGGATTTTCCCTCATTTCAGAGCAATCATTACAGTTTTGGGGGCTCTAGTTCTTTTTGGATTTGCTATATTCCAAATTAAATCAATATTACAAAAAAAGGAAATTTCCAAAATAAATCAAAAATATGGTACAATTACAACAGGAATTGTCTTTAGTGCACTGAATCCATTCTTCATAATCTGGTGGTTAAGTGTAGGATTCAAATTAATTTCTGATGCAATGCTGATTTGGTCATTGGGGGGAATTATTATTTTATTCATATTGCATGTTTGGATGGATTTTGCTTGGCTAGGGACTACATCATACTTTGCAAAGAAAAGCTCAAAAATCATTTCAAGTAAAATATATAGACTGATTATACTTAGTCTGTCTCTATCTCTAATATATTTTGGAGTTATATTTTTGAATGAATTCTTATCCATAGTCTAATGTGTTCATATACTGTTCACATTGATCATTGAATGAATCTATTCGTTGTACAAGTGATTCGCAGTGTTCTGGATCATAATCATATATCTGTAAATCACTAACAAGCAAGCTGTGCTTAATTCCGCAAGATGCATTTAGAATAAAAATAGTGTAACTGTAGCAAAAATTATGACATGAATAAACATAGATATGTGAATCTTATTTTTTGGAAATATCAATTTCCATGGTGGAAACATTACGCTGTTTCCCATCTTGTGAGGTAAGCGAGTCAGAGGAGATTCGCACATCACTGATAAAATAGCCAACAGTATTCATTCTTTTTACAATCATTTGAGATACATCTACAGCTTGGGTTATTCTTTTGCCTCTCGCTTTAATTGTCACGGTTTCTCTGGTAGACAATTGCGTAAGCGTAGCAGAAACATACGTCATAATAGGTTTTGTTCCTACAAAAATCACATCTCTTTCTTCTGGTTGCTTATTTGTCGAATCAGATGTGTGTTCGGGAGCTTCTAGTTGGGGTTCTGGTTCGGGAGCTTCTAGTTGGGGTTCTGGTTCGGGAGCTTCTAGTTGGGGTTCTGGTTCGGGAGCTTCTAGTTGGGGTTC
>JAGQHF010000040.1 GCA_020431985.1 Nitrosarchaeum sp.
ACTCCCGCAAGTATGACAAAAGATGCAACAAAGTAAATCATGACATGAAATATCCCTATCTTTCTGCTAAAATAATTACCTACAAAGATGATGGCAGTTCCCATAATGCAAAGAGATATCCCAACTGCCAGGTTCACCAAATCCATACCAATAACTCAATCAATGAGTTGCTGTCTGAATTAATATTGTTTCATTGACTGGTCTCTTGGTTTACTAACTAGTATGATGCAGGCGTAGCCTTACCTGAGATATGTTCGATGTCAGCGTCTTGCGAGATTTCTGCAATCATGTCCATACTCATCTGTCCAACTGCAATCACCCCATGATCACCTAACAGTGATGTCGGAAATCCATATTTTGATTTTAACGCCTCTTCTTTTCTTTTTGGATTCTGTCCTTGTTTTAGGTATATTTCAAGCTCAACATGGGGAGGCGCATCAGGCAATTTTCTCTCAAGATACATTATTTTCATCATCAGGTCCACATCTACATTTTTTACTATCTGTTTTAACGAAGACTGAAACTGATCATAATGTGCTTCTATTTGTGACATGATCAATATACACACAAAAATAATTTAACAAGTATGTCCGCAAAGCATGGCAAAAAAATAATTTTACTGGCATTTGCTGCTGAAAACTTTGTAATGCTTTGCAGTCCTACTCTATTTATCAAAAATTCTACATCTATAGAATATGGGTTCATACATGATATATGCAGGACTTGCAGTAGGAGTTGCTGCACTAGCAGCAGGAATGTTCTATGCTACCAATGCTCAACAGGAAAAAATTCCATCAACGGTTCAGGCTGCTCCTGCAACATTGGAAGGAACAATCCCTCCTCCAGACTCGTTGGGAGTGGCCATTAATCGTGAAAAATGGAATTCTGATCCATTTGCAGATGAGGCAGCAGAAGTAAAGGCCAAGCTAGGAGTGTGAAACTCCCATCTTTTTTGTTTCTGTAGGTAGTGCTTTGAATATTGCTTAATTCAAAAATTTACTCATTCCTGCGGCTAAAAACACCACAAAAACTAAAACAACTATTCCTAGAACAACTGCTATGACTTTTATCACAAGTCTCAATGGCCGAATTCCCTTTCGATTTCCTGTGCCATTACCTCCAGTCTGCTTGTGTCTCCCAGCTTTCTGAAGGTAAGCTTTTCTATTGTCTTGATTATGCTGATTGCTGCCCTGTATTGCGGGATTTCAGGATGATTAAGCTCACCGTACATCCCAATGCCTTGTATGCTGTTTTGTTTTGCAAATCCTAAGATCAATCCATTAAAACCAGTGATTAGAGATCTTTGGGGGGTCATGTCAATCCCTAGCCCCTGCATGTGTTTTGTCAGGTCTTTGGAGGTTGTTGTAACAAAGGTTTTGGGGTCTTTGCCGAACATTCTATTTGTGTGAAATCCACCTAGGGTGTAGATGAATTTTGCAGAATATTTCTGGCACACATCTATGACGTCCTGGCAGAGCTCATTAAGCTCCTGATTTTCTTGAGGCTGGCCCGTTCCCCCTCCAAACACAATAAGATCCTCCGTGTATCTGTATTCCCACATCTCATTTGGCAAGTCAATGTACCCGCCGTTGTCGATGACATATGTGGAAAATGGAGTCTTTGCGGTTCGAAATCTCTTGGTCTGGAGGCTCTTGTTGATAAAGTTCACCACAATACTGCCTACGTTTCCCATGTCCTGCATTGCAGCAATCATGATTGGTTTTTTGACTTGAGGTTCCTCAAGCTGTGAAAACTCCATGTCTTGAATAGATTACAATGTGATTTATGTTGTTGGCATAAAAAACAAGAGAAGTTTTAGAGGTCATTTTGCAGAGTTTACAAAGTCTACAATGGACATAATCTTGCCCATCTCAACTAGGTGACCATAGCTTTTACTCTTGGTTTTTTGGAGGGGTTCGTTTGTAACACTGATAAAAAGAAGGTTTCCCTTGTCGAGCGGAATAGTGATCCGCTTGATCTTCTCATATGCAGCAAGTACATACAAGCCCCTTCCTACCTTATCAGATATCTTTGCTCTTTCTTGCCATGCATTAATTGCTCTTTGAAGAGTTTTTTTTGTGTCTGAGAGCGGTATGATGTTTTTAACCCCTGATCTTTGGCTGTGCCACAATATGTCTCCTTGGGAGTTACACACTGCAGCAAATCTAATGGATGAGTTAAAATCCATCAGCATGTTCAGTAGTTTTTCATACTTTTCCACATGTACAATATGCAACCGAATTAATTAAACAATTATTACTTTATTCTTCAATTGATTTTTTGTATTCCTTATAGTCAATCACTGCTTCATTGAGTTCTGATAGTATGGTCTTGTCTTGAAATTTAGATTCTTTTAGATGTTCCCAGCATGAAACTATTTCCTGCTCCAATACATACAACATTCTCTTGTCATCACAGTGCATATTGTTACTATGAATATCTTCGATTTATTCTTGTATGTGGATATCCGAATTCCTTTTTAGTGAGGATGACATATTATACTCATGTACGAAGGAAAATGTCCTTTCTTCAAATGGGTTGACAAGATTCTTGGAAACACAGATTCTAAGAACCATGACGAGTCATCATAGGTTATGAAACATCGACACAGTTTTATCTCGCGCGAGAGTTCGACATTAAATTGACCATTTCAAAAGAGCTTGAATCCTCACAGTCAAGGTTTCCAATGATCTCATTTCTTGTTGCCTTGATTGGAACGGCTCTTTCCATGTGGGGTGCAAGTTGGGACATTACATCTCATCTACTGAGAACTCCAGAGACATTTTTCACTCCGTCCCATGGCGTTTTGTATCTTGGGGTGGGGATATCTGTTGCCAGTGCCGCTCTTTCGCTGTTATTGATGCGCAATAAGAAAAGAAGAACCTCAAATCTTGCCATTTCTTTTAAGCTGATTCTCATAGGAACTCTAATACAGATAATTGCAGGACCGGGTGACTTTTTTTGGCACGAACAGTTTGGAATAGATGGTCTTCTCAGCCCAACTCACATCACACTTGCGTTGGGTATAATGATGGTGTTAATCGGTGCAGTGATTGGTCTTGGAAGGCTTTATCTTAATTCTATTAATCGCAGATTCCTCAGAATAATCGTGCCAATATCTTTTGGGATTTTTTGGTTTAGTGTAATGTGGTTGATATTTTTCTTTGTTCTCCCTATTTCCGAGGGAGACACGCATAACTTCAATCCAGACCCTGTTGTTGCCATAGTTCTGGGTACAGCAGTTATCCCATTTGCTTTTTC
>JAGQHF010000210.1 GCA_020431985.1 Nitrosarchaeum sp.
GACGCAATCCTATTGCGTGGGCTATCTTGTCGATTCTCTTTCTCACTCCCTTTTGGTTCAGCCTGCGAATCGTGGGAAACTTGACAGCCCTGATCAACGGTTCGTCTGCTTTTGGGTATCGTCCAATGTCTGACTTCCATTTTTCCCGATAAATCTCAATTGCTTCACATGCCTCAGGGGTGACAAATGTCCAATATCTTTCAGGATCTCCTCTGTATACACATAGCGCAGCTCCCTTGTAACTACCGTCTTGTTTCTTGAAAAACACTATGTCTTTCCATGTAACGTAGTCCCAGGCTTCCAACCTAAAACCGCCGGAGGAAAACATCAGGATTATCACCTTATCTGTTATGTCCTTTGAAATTTCCAACATCCTCTGTATTTCCTCTCGTGTGTATGCCCTGTCGTTTGATCCTCTTTCTATTCTGGGATACAGTCTTGTCAGTGATTTCCAGTGTATTGGAACGCGGTTTGAATCCAAAAGGACCTTGATTGGTTTGGTGTGGTTGGGCAGTGTCTGGGCGCTTAACTTGCCTTCTTCAACAAGTTTCTTGTCCTCCTTGATGTATGCTGCAATGATGTTTGTTGCAAGCTCAGGATCTTTTCTTGCCAGCTTGACAAAAAAGTTGGCTAGTGCTTTTGGTTCCTTGCTCCGTGGTGTTTCACCAAGGCTTTCCTTGTACACCTGGTTGGGGATTAGCTTGAGAAACGTATGCAAAAGGTTCCTGTATCTCCTTGCAGTGCCCCTGTCCTTTAACGAGTCCAGGAAAAGCTGGTACGGTTCTGCCCTCATGTTGATCTTCTCCAGTGTAATTTCCAATACTGTGGTATAAGTGTGGACCGTATTTTAGTCCCATGTAAGGGGATGGACCGGATGGGATTTGAACCCACGGCCTTTGCGGGATTTCTCCTTACGCAGTGTGAGTGCGTCATCCAAACCAAACTAGACGACCGGTCCAAACTTCTAACAAAACAACGAGTTTTTTTGTCTTTAGGTTTGCATAAATTATCTCATCATAACCTTGTCTTTTTCTACTGGATTCATTCCAGTCATGTCATGTCGCTCCAAGAGTTTGATGCATTGATTTCCCAGATGCAAAGATCCCTAGATTATGCAATTAGCCTGGGACAGCCAGTAGAGGCAGCAAGAATTCTGTACCAAATGAATGAGCAATTGCCATCGGATATGCAGCTTGACTTGGATGATCTAGAAAATGAAAGTCAGGCAAAATCATTTGTTTCTGAGAATCTTTCAAGCATAAAATATGCTCTATCTGAATATCGACAAACGTTGTTTTAGCTACTTTTTGGCACCTAGGTTTCTGTTCTTTAGCCTTAGGTAGGGATTTCTGCATTTTCGGCATCTAGTTGCATCAATGTCGTTTCTGCACCCGCAACTAAAGCATATTCTCATTACAAGGCGTGCTTGCTGTGCAATGCGTTTCTTTTCTGGGTCTGTTATTGGCATCTAGTTTACTCCTCCATGGTCTCTATTTATTTTATCTGGATTTTTCCATCTTTCCTGCTAGTAAGACCGGCACTTCGGCAGGCCTCTTTGCCACCGGAATGTTCGCCTTGTTAAACATTGATACTTTTGATTCTGCTGAACCATATGTGCCCATGACTATTGCCCCTGCATGGCCCATTCTCTTCTCTTTGGGTGCTGCCCTACCTGCGATGTATGCTACAGTTGGCTTGTCAAACTTGCTGTCCATGATTCTCTGGGCTAATATCTCCTCAGAGTCTCCTCCTATTTCGCCTACGACAACCATCCCTTCCAAGTCTGGTATATCCTTTACCATGTCAAATGCGTCAATGAGTCTGGTGCCGTTAATTGGGTCTCCACCTATTCCTATTGTTATTGCTTGGCCAAATCCTGCACTGGTTAACGCATCGGAAATTTCATAAAGTAAGGTTCCGCTCTTTGATAGAACTGCAATCTTTCCAGCCTTAAATGGTGAGGGTGGCATGATGCCTATTTTTATGACCTCTGGAATCATAATTCCTGGTGTGTTTGGGCCAATGATGACTGCTCCTTTCTCGTTTGCAAGACTCAATACTTCCATGGTGTCTCTGATTGGAACATGTTCTGGTATTGCAACCAGTAACTTGATTCCTGCATTGAGTGCATCCTTTGCAGCTCCGAGAAAGAATTTTGCTGGAACAAAAACAATCGAAATCTCTGCACCTGTTGCATCAACTGCTTCTTTCATTGTGTTGTAAATTGGAACCTTGTCTTCAAACTTTTGTCCTCCTTTTCCTGGGGTAACGCCGGCAACAACATTCGTGCCATATGCCATCATATTTTTTGCATGAAGTGAGCCATATGCACCTGTAATGCCTTGGACGATCACTCCTTTTTTCTTGTAGTCAGAATCCCCTGATTTTCCTTGTAGTGTATCAAAAATGTCTATCATTTTTTTGCTCCTATCACTGCTGCATTTATTGCCTCTTCAACCGAGTCATAAATTTTTGTTCGTGAACCCTGCAACATCTCTTTTGCCTTTTCAGACTCTGTACCCTTCAATCTTGAAAATACTGGCAGATCAATCAAGTTGTTGTCATAAGCTTTCAGAAATGCTTCTGCAACAACAGTTGTCTTTACGATTCCTCCGTAGAGGTTTACCAGTATTCCTCTGACTCTTTTTATCTTGCTGATTAGTGTCAAGGCCTCGTAAACTGATTCTGTTGTGGCGCCGCCACCTACATCCAAAAAGCACGCTGGCTTTCCACCATTATCTGATAACATATCAAGTGTAGACATTACTAATCCTGCACCGTTTCCTACCACTGCAATGTCTCCGTCTAGTTCAACAAGTGAAAATCCACTCTTCTCTGCTCTCTCCTCAATCTCTGTTTTTTCTTGGTATTTCTGCAACTCCTCATGCCTGAAATTACTATTGTCATCAGTGACAAATTTTCCATCCAGCGCCATCAAAGAGTCATCATTCATTATTGCTA
>JAGQHF010000211.1 GCA_020431985.1 Nitrosarchaeum sp.
AAAATCTTCAGATATTTTGACATTGTAATTCTGTTGATGCCAATTTTTTCAGAAATCTCGACTCCCGACATTCCTGTCTCAGAGTCGCCGAGAGCATCGATTATCTTTTGCCTGATTTCTTCTGGGTGATATCCCTTGGCCATAGAGTTTCTGATGTACGGTGTGGTATAAGGCTAATTCTCAATGTTATCATGATGTTTTATTGACGGATTTGTATGTGGTTTCAAAAATTTTTATAATCTCATAATAAACAAGAGACGATACCTCATAGTTGAAGAAATTCTTGAACAAATAGGAATGTTGACTCCTGCCCTGGTCATGGGACTTGGTCTGGCAGTAGGAATTGAACATGCTTTTGAACCTGATCATGTTGCAGCAGTAAGTACACAAATTTCAAAATCAAAATTTTCAAAGAAATCAACTAGGCAAATGCTAAGAGAGTCTATCACCAGATCATCATTTTTGGGAATGCTTTGGGGTGCAGGACATACAACCACTCTAGTGCTCATGGGTTTTTTGGTCTATGCACTTGCCATTACCATACAAGACAAGATATTTTCTGAGCTAGAGTTTGCGGTTGGAATAATGCTGGTATTTCTCGGGGTTACCACCATTCTAAACAAGAGAATCAAATTCAGACACAGACACCCACACCAGCACAAGGACGGTTCTATTCATTTTGATGAACATGGCCATAACGACTCAGAGCACAGTCATACCCACAAATCCTATTTTGTTGGATTGATTCATGGTCTTGCAGGAAGTGGGAGCATGATAGTCCTTACTGCATCTACGCTGGATAATGTAGGAATGATTTTGGGATTTATTACAATTTTTGGGATTGGCTCTATGATTGGAATGGCATTGGTTGGAAGCATAATTGGAATTCCATTAGTTTTTGGCAACAAGATACAATTGATTCAGAAGAGTTTCCGTTATGTTGCAGGAGGGTTTAGTGTGATTATTGGATTAAACATAACTTATCAGATTGGTTTGTTTAGTCTCTTGACATAACATGGGTCCCGAACTACAATAAAGAAAGACTCCAAGCTTGCAATATAGAAATCAGAGGAAAAGATAAGTAGAAAACACTAATCCAAAATGCAACAAAGGTTTAGTATAGTGACAAAAGAACATGGATTAAAGTAGTATCTATGAGTTAATTGATCAAGTCAAATATGTCAAAAAAGAGAATCGCAAAAGAAAAATTTTGTATAGACTGTAAATCAAAGGATAACCTACAGGCTAGTATTAATCTCCTCACTGATCCTACTTACCTGTGCAGTAAATGTATTGCAGATTATTGTAATAGGAATAAGGAAAAATCAATTAAGGATGATTCTAAATAACAAAGCCAAACGTCTTTGCCACTGACGGATTACAGGCATACAATTAGGCTTTTAGAAAAGAGTACGGTGCCGTAGCCAAAGGGTCTCCAATTCATATCAGACACATAGCACTAGACGGAGACAGAAATAACAACAAAATGGAGCGTTTGAATGGCGAGTTTAGAGATAGGGAAAAAATTGTAAGAGGAATCAAAAAGGCAGAATCTCCTATCTTTGACGGGTATCAGATTTATCATAATTATTTTAGGCCTCACATGGGTCTTGAGGGCAGGACTCCAGCTGAGGCATGTGGGATTGAAATCAAGGGAGATAACAAATGGATAACGGTCATTCAGAATGCAGGAAAACAGTAACGAAATTCTCAATACAAAAATCCAGCAATTATTTTTAGTTCATAAATTTCATAATTTCACTGTACTTTCAAATCGTAAAATTCTACATATTGTGATCTTCTATTTCACGAGTTTAGGGTCTGTTCAACCGACAGTCAACATGAAGAATTTTCAACCTATTAGGCAACAGAATCATAAAAATAAAATCTTATATACTTCCGTACTTTATTGTACGGTAAGAGGAAAGTAAATTGCCGAAAGCTGGATTCAAGTCAATTACAGTATCAGAGTCAGTGTATGACAAGTTCCAAGAGGTCTAT
>JAGQHF010000212.1 GCA_020431985.1 Nitrosarchaeum sp.
ATGAGATGGTTGGAGAGGAAGTAACTCCTCAAAACACTAAAGTGTACATATGTGGCTATCAGGGTACAATTGATGGTGTGATTGAACATCTTGCTCCAAAAGGTTTTGTTACTAAAGACAACAAACATCCAGATGGAACTTACGAAATAAAATATGAATCCTACGGTTGAATTATTTTTCTATACAAAATTATTTTATCTGCGACATAACATCCTTCAATATTTCTTCATTCGCTGCTGCAATAAATGAAAGTCTTGTCTCATAGCCTAGATCAGCATCAAGTGTTTTCATGTTGGAATCCAACAACAATCCTCCAGCTTCTTTAACTATCAAATAACCAGCTGCAATATCTTGAATTCTAATTTTCTCTCTCAAATCAATGAAAATATCCATAAACCCTCTTGCGAATAATGCCATCTCTAGTGCGTTTGCTCCAAAATGTCTTGTGTGGTTATGTTGCTCAAATATTGGATAAAGTTTTTTCATTAGTTCAGAAGATGCACCAGAAGTATTGATTCCCACTATTTTGTAAATTGGGTCTTTACAGTGAACTTGTATTTTTGTTTCATTCAAGAATGCTCCCATGCCTTTTGATGCCCAATACATTTCTCCATTTGAGAGGTTGGTTATCACTCCATCTGTAATGGCACTTAATCTATTTTCTGTAGAAAATGCAAGTGAACTACAAAAAAATGGTACACCTCTTACAGCGTTTGCTGAGCCATCAATTGCATCCATTATTACGTATCCCTTAGGTTTATCTGACAACTCTACTCTTCCACATTCTTCTCCCAATATCACACATTCAAAGCCAATCTCTTTGAAGTAATCAATTACAGTTTTTTCAGCAACAATGTCGATGTTACGTGAAATGTCTCCTCCCGCACCTCTGCCAAAGTCACCTGCAGCATCGTCCGTTCCAGCAAGATCTTTTACATTTTCATAAATCCTTCTTGAGGCTTCGCGGAGAATTTCTATTATTTTCACAGCAGTATTCGTTCCATTAGTAATTTAAGTGAAGTTCATCTTCTGTTTGAAAGCATAAATATCAATAATTCAGCTCCTCGATTGTGAGTGGAAAAGACGAATCTGTTGTAAGCAAAGAGGCTCTGATGAGCACAAAACCCGGAAAACAGATAATGAAACAAGGTTTGTTCAAATCTAAAGGCTACAAATTATTTAACAAATACAAAGAAGAAACAGAAACCCAATTCCCTGACTTTGCTAATAGATTTGCAAGAGATTTGTTAAATGAGATTAAATCAGACCCTTCACCAAATTCAACCCAACAGCAATTTGCAAATGAAGTCGGCTCCACTGAAATCATTTTACAATCTTCAGAGATTGATGGTGTCAAATCAAAGCTAGAACAGCCGGATGTCCTAAAAGATCGTGTGTTACGAATTTTAAATTCCAATTTTGTAAAGATGACATTTCCCGTTTTTAATGCATTATTTGATGGTGCGGCGGAATATACTGGAAAAAATGATCCACAATTACGTCAAGATATTGTAGAGGGGCATATCCTAGCAATTGATCTAAGTGAACCAATGGATAGAATTGTTGACAAGGATGAAGATCTGGAATATCTTGATGATTACAAGCTGATGAATCCGTATATTCTGAAACTTGCAAGAGACAAAATATCTAAAGGTGGAGATGTAGTTCTTAAAGAATTTGAAGAAGGATTCAAAGATGCAAGAGTTGGTCAGTATCTTGACGAGCAATTAAAATCAAGACCTACATCCATTACCGAAGAAGAGATGGTTTTATCTTACAAAAAATATAGATCTGTAATGGGAACCGCAGGCAAAAACATGGCACTAGCAGAACGCCCACTTGGTGAAATATTCTATTTGGGTATGGCTAGAGCAGCTGAAGGTGTAGGCTGTGGAAATGAAATTGAGGATTCTATAAAGAACGGTTTCGTAAAAATTCCTTCCTGGCCATTATACTATACGTTATTGTCTAACAACGTGAAAAAAGGTTTTGAAATAACTCTTGAAAAGAGTAATCTCTATCTTCAAGATGCACGTCTGGCTCTTGAATTGTTACCTGATAATTTTTCCCACAAAGAATTTCTTGAATTCCTATTCCTTACTGTAGAACACTACAACCAGTATTGGTACAATCAACTACAAAAAGCTAACAAATGGTCTGAGTTCGAGTCCAATCTTCCAAAGTGATCAAATTGATGTGGTCTGAGAAACATAGACCTAAGAATATCTATGATATGATTGGAAATGAAGAATCAAGAACAATGGTTATGGAATGGATTACAAAATGGAAAAAAGGTGTAAAGCCACTTCTTCTGGTTGGACCTCCTGGAATTGGCAAAACAACAATTGCATATCTAACTGCAAAACAATTTGAATATGATCTAATTGGACTCAACGCAAGTGATGTAAGAAGTAAATCGCAAATCAATGAAATTCTTTCTCCGGTATTGGGAAATGCTTCTGTACTAGGAAAACCATTAATCTTCATTGACGAAGTAGACGGAATTCATGGAAGAGGAGACTATGGTGGGGCTGAAGCTCTTATCCAGATTCTAAAGGAACCTACTGTGCCTATAATACTTGCAGCAAATTATGACTCCAGTGATAAGATGAAAAACATCAAGAAAACCACCAAGACCGTTTACTTTAAACCAATTCCCCCTAGATTGTTACGAGTTTATCTTCAAAATATTTTGAACAAAGAAGATGCCAAACTTAGTCCTGGCTCAATCATAAAAGTAATAACGAAATCATATGGGGACATCCGTTCGATGATCAACCTTGCTCAATCTCTTGTTACTGGATTTAATCCTCAAACAGAACAAAAATTTGAAAACATCAACATAGAGGATGGAATTAATTCATTCTTTAAGGCCAAATCCATTGATGAGGCAAGAAGTGTTTTGTATTCAATACATGTTGATCCTAAGCAAAAAATTGATGCATTCTACTCTAGTGTTATTACAAGTAGCTTGGATACTGAAGACATGCAAAAGTTTTTGGTAACACTTTCCAATGCAGATTTACTTTACGGTAAAATCATAAAAACCCAAAATTGGCGTCTATTGCGTTATCTCAACGATATCTTACTTGATCTTTACAAACCAAACAGCAGCATCCGTTATACCCAGTATAACTTATCTTGGCCATTGCTTAACAGAATAAGATGGGATGGGAGAAAAATCAAATCTCTTTCCATCCTACTTTCTCGAAAATTACATTTGTCATCTAGTGCATTTGCTACTTTGTGTTTTCCTTACATGCTATTTTGTATAAAGAACAAAAAACTATCATTGGAATATGAGGAGTTTGATGAAATAATCCAAAAAGAAATAGAGTTGTTAAAATGAGCTGGCGTAAAATACCAATGAAATTCACTGGAACCTGTATCGTCTGTAATCAAAAGATTGATGTCAATGAGATTGGATTGTGGTCCAAAGGCTTAGGTGTCAAACATGAAAAATGTGCTGCAACAAAGGATCTGATATGTGTTATATGTGGTAGCCAGACCGGATGTTCACAATGCGAGTTTCAGGACAATTGTGATCTTGAAAAAGTCTCTCAATTATGTATATGCAAAAAATGTAACGACAATAAAGATACCTTCAAACTTTATCAGGTGTCTGTTGGCAAAAAATTTCTACTGTTAAATCCAAATTCTAGCATGTAGAATCAAATTCGAAATATACATGATCTTGATTTTAGCATAATACCAAATTAAATTAATATAGTACATAACACCACTGGATTGAGGATGAATTCTGAAAAGGTTGAGGTCTACTCAAAGAAGAAGGAAATCTCTCTGCAAGGTGGAGGAAAGGATAGAATAGAGGCCCAACATGAAAAAGGTAAACTCACAGCCCGAGAAAGAATTAATCTGTTGTTAGATGAAGGCACGTTTGTAGAAGTTGATCCGTTAGTAACTCACCACTATCATGAATATGACATGCAGAAAAAGAAATTCTATACAGACGGAGTAGTTGGTGGTTACGGCAAGGTTGATGGAAGACAAATCTTTGTTTTTGCTTATGATTTTACTGTACTTGGAGGAACATTGAGCCAAATGGGAGCAAAAAAAATCACAAAGCTCATGGATCATGCTCTGAGAACAGGATGCCCAATTATTGGCATCATGGATTCTGGTGGTGCAAGAATACAAGAAGGAATAATGAGCCTTGATGGTTTTGCAGACATATTTTATCATAATCAGTTGGCTTCGGGTGTAATCCCACAAATCACGGCAAGTATTGGACCATCAGCAGGTGGTTCTGTTTATTCTCCTGCAATGACAGACTTTGTGATTATGGTAGAAAAAGCGGGTACGATGTTTGTTACAGGTCCTGATGTAGTCAAGACTGTTTTAGGCGAAGAAATATCTTTTGATGATCTAGGTGGTGCAATGACCCATGGAAGTAAGAGCGGTGTTGCACACTTTGTAGCCCAAAATGAATATGAATGCATGGGCTATATACGAAAGTTAATTTCATTTCTGCCGCAAAATAATACAGAAGAGCCATCAAGAATGACAACTGATGATGATCCCAACAGATTGGATCCTAATCTGATTAAAATCATACCTGAGAATCCACTTCAACCATATGATATGAAAGAAATAATTGACTCCATTGTTGATAACCATGAATTTTTTGAAATTCATGAGCTGTTTGCACCCAACATCATTATAGGCTATGCCAGAATGAATGGCAGAGTCGTCGGAATTGTAGCGAACCAACCACTGAGTCTGGCAGGCGCACTTGATATCGATTCATCAAACAAAGCTGCACGATTTATTAGATTTTGTGATGCATTTAACATTCCTATTGTAACTCTAGTCGACACACCTGGATATATGCCTGGTTCTAATCAGGAGCACAATGGAATCATTAGACATGGAAGCAAGCTACTTTATGCATACTGTGAAGCAACTGTTCCCCGAATTACATTAGTAATTGGAAAGGCATATGGTGGAGCATACATTGCCATGGGAAGTAAAAACCTTCGAACTGACATTAACTATGCCTGGCCCACTGCACGATGTGCTGTACTCGGAGCAGAAGCAGCTGTAAAAATAATGGCCAGAAAAGACATTGCCGAATCCTCAGATCCTGAATCTACAAAGAAGAAACTAATCGATGAATTTGCAGAGAAATTTGACAATCCTTATGTTGCAGCGTCTCATGGTACTGTAGACAATGTTATTGACCCATCTGAAACTAGGCCAATGATAATCAAAGCTCTTGAAATGCTTCAAAACAAACGAGATAAACAACTGCCTCGCAAACACGGAAATATTAATTTGTGATTAAGATGATAGAAAAAGTACTTATTTCAAACAGGGGAGAAATTGCTTTACGTGTTATACGAACATGCAAAGCCCTAGGTATCAAGACGGTTGCAGTTTATTCTGATGAAGACTATAACTCAATGCATGTAAAGAAAGCTGATGAAGCTTATCATATTGGTGAAGCTGCTCCTGCAAAATCATATCTTAATCAAGAAAAAATTCTAGAAGTTATGTTATCTGCAGGTGCTGATGCAGTACATCCAGGATATGGTTTTCTTTCTGAAAATGATGATTTTGCAAGATTGTGTGAAAAAAATAAAATCAATTTCATTGGGCCCTCTGCTGACTCAATGAATCTATGTGGAGATAAGATGGAATGCAAGGCTGCAATGCTCAAAGCTAAAGTACCAACAGTACCTGGAAGTCCCGGACTTGTAAAAGATGCAGATGAAGCAGAAAAAATCGCAAACGAAATTGGTTATCCCGTACTTCTCAAATCTGTTTATGGTGGTGGAGGTCGTGGAATTAGATTGGTTACTAATGATAAAGAACTACGAGAAGGGTTTGCAACCGTAACTTCTGAATCTATATCTGCTGTTGGAAAATCTGCTATCATTGTTGAAAAATTCCTTGAAAAAACAAGACACATTGAATATCAAATGTGTAGAGATAAACATGGCAATGCTGTACATCTATTTGAGAGAGAATGCTCCATTCAAAGACGAAATCAAAAACTAATTGAGCAAACTCCATCTCCTGTAGTAGATGAAGCAAAACGTGAAGAAATTGGTGAATTAGTTGTCAAGGCAGCAGAAGCTGTTGACTATACTAATCTTGGTACTGCTGAATTCTTAAGAGCCGACTCAGGGGAATTCTATTTTATAGAGATTAACGCAAGGCTTCAAGTAGAACATCCTATTAGTGAAATGGTTTCAGGCCTTGATTTTGTTAAACTTCAAATTGATATTGCAAATGGAGAACCACTTCCATTCAAACAAAAAGATCTGAAGATGAATGGTTATGCTATTGAATGTAGAATTAATGCTGAAGATACATTTTTGGACTTTGCACCTTCAACTGGACCTGTTCCAGATGTTATAATTCCTGCAGGACCAAA
>JAGQHF010000213.1 GCA_020431985.1 Nitrosarchaeum sp.
ACAGGTTGAAATTGAACCTATAGAGCCACCAGATTTTCAAGAATATTTCATTTCTCTTGAGAACATAATTGGAAAATATGAAGAATTAATAATTAAGAAAATTACAAGTACAGGTTCGGGATTTTTGCAGAGTATAGTAAAGGAACTTGATCAAGTGGATGCCATAAGATGTTTTTTTGCAATTCTTTTCCTAGCAAGAGACGAAAAAGTGAGCCTAGAGCAGGTTGATGACGATATCAAGATTATTTTGATAGAAAACAAATCCACAGTATGAAAGATTGAGAGTTTATGCGATGAAAATTAAAAAGAAGATGATAGATTGGTAAAAAATGACGACAGAGATAATGCATTGGCAAAGATTGAAGCTGCGTTATACTCCGCAGGAAGACCACTAAAAATTGAGGAGTTGATAAGAGCATCAGGAACTGAATCTAGAACAAAAACAATCGAATACATAGAAACGATTATGAAAAAGACCAAAAACACGTTCAAGGCAATCGAAGTTGTCATGTTACCAGACGGCTCGTATGTCTTTCAACTGAAACCGGAATATAGTTCCACCATCAAGAGATATGCAGCAAAACCAATTTTACCAAACGCTACACTAAAGACGTTATCATATATAGCATACATGCAGCCAATATCTTCAAAACAACTTCTAGAGACCAGAGGTTCTGGAGTATACACGCATTTGAAAGAATTAAAGCAATTAGACTTTATTAATTACCAAAATGTGGGAAGGTTAAAAATTTACAGTACGACAGAAAAGTTTCAAAAGTATTTTGGAATTCAAGGAGATGTAGAAAATCTGAAACAAAGACTTTTTTCAAAAATTAGAAAGACAGCAACAAAATCAAATTCGACTGAGTCGTTAATTGCAAATATCAACTAAAACGATTTAGGCAGGTTATTTTTCGTTTTGTATAAATTAGAGTAAAGGAGTGAACATGTGTGAGAAAATCAGTAGAGAATCTGGCCACCAGTAAAATAACTGGAGGTAGGCGACATCCACTTAGAATTAGAAGGAAATATGAAATTGATAGGTATCCTAACGAAACCGTTACTGGTGCTCAGGTTACAGTGACTCGGAGAGTTAGAGGGGAAAACAAGAAAACTGCATTAAAAACAATAGATTTTGTAAATTTATCCACAGGAGATGCTAAGGTGAAAAAAACAAAGATTCTCAAAGTTTTAGAAAATTCCACTAACAATGACTATCAAAGACGAGGAATCATAACAAAAGGGGCTATTTTGGAAACACAGGAAGGCAGATGTAGAGTGGTATCCAAACCAGGACAAACAGGAATAGTCAACGCGATTCTTTTAAAGTGATGAAATGAAAGATTACGAGCACATCGTAATCTGGTTGGATTATTTTAACAAAAATCTACCAAGGACAAAAGGAAGGAAAGTTGGAAAAGAAAAATGTGTTTTCGATCCATCGTTAAAAGAACTTTCTGATGCAGTAAAATCTTCAGGATTTGAAATAACTGAAATGGACGATAAAGTAAGATTTCCAAGAAGGCCATACGTAAGATCAGGATACATAGTGTTGCCAAAAGGATCTTCAAAGACAAAAATTCTTAACAAAATTTCTGAAAACCTAGTTTCAAAACGTGCCAAACAGACAAAGTAAGATCAATTATAGCTGTTAGCTAAAGTAAAGTTGACAGAAGTCTATGAAAAGAATGTAGTAATAGTCACACCAATTGCAGGAGGTAGGTGAAGTAATGCACCTAGCCGGGAGTGGTAGAGTAATTGTTCAACTATCAAACAAAGTGATAGAGGGTCAAATACTCTGTGACAAAGAAGGTACTAGGGTTGCAAAAGTAATGGAACTAATAGGTCCAGTAAAAAGACCGTTTGCGTCAGCAAGTCCATTAACAAACAACATAAAAAAATACATTGGCAAGAGTGTCTTTGCTGTAGAACAATCTCCTGCAAATACAGAAAAAAATAGGAGAAGAAAAAAATGAATATATTAGAAACACAAAACTGCCCAGAATGTCAATCATCTTTAATTGATGACGTTCAGAATGGGGAAATTATCTGCTCTGGATGCGGCGTAGTTGTTGCAGATCAGATTGCAGATTATGGTCCAGAAACCAAAAGTTCAACGCTAGAAGATAAAATGAGACTTGCAAGAGCAACAGGTCAAACAACGTATTCCCAACATGATCTTGGAATTGCAACAGAGATATCCATTAGTTCAAAAGACTTTAGCGGAAAAACAATCAATCATGAAGTTGCAAACCAGATGCACAATCTAAGAAAATGGCAACAAAGAGTTCGAGTTTCATCACCAAGAGAAAGAAGACTGGCAAACGTTTTAGCAAAAATAGGTGAAGCATGTGACGGGATAAACCTTTCAAAGAATGTGTTGGAGACAGCCTCGATGATATATAGAAATCTAGACGGATATATCGATGTGAAAGGTAAGTCAATAGCAAGCATCACAGCTGCTACAATTTACATGGCATGTAAACAATGCGATGTTGTCAGATCTCTTGAAGAAATCTGTAGAGGTGTTTGTGCTCCAAGAGATGTGAAAACAAAAACAAAACTTGCAGCAAGATACTATAGGACAATGGTAATGGAGATGGGACATCTAACTGCACCAATTGTCACAATGGATAAATACATCTCAAAAATTGCAAATATGACACATACAGAAGTGAGAGTCGAAAGACTAGCATTAGAAATTGCCGAAAAAACAAAAGGCAACAACATTGCGGATGGAAAAACACCCAATGGAATTGCGGCGGCGTATCTTTATGTCGCATCTGTTTTACTGGGACAAAATGTACTTCAGAGAGATGTATCAAGCGTAGCAGGCGTAACAGAGGTCACAATAAGAAACAGATGTAAAGAAATTCTCACTAGCTACAAGCTCAAAGTTACTTTGAGACCATCACTGGCCAAAAACTAACTTCCATTTTTTCATTTTGCAGAATCATAGTTAATGTTAGGATTAACTAATTTTCGAGGGTATTATATAGAGAATCAAAGCATGACGGTTCATGGCAGTACTTGAAATTAAAGATCTTCATGTTAATAGAGAGGGAAAAGAAATTCTAAAAGGAGTGAATTTAAAGACAGGCCCAGGAGAGGTTCACGCAATAATGGGTCCAAACGGTTCAGGGAAGAGTACATTAGCATACACTCTTCTTGCACATCCGAAATACGAGGTAACAAAAGGAGATATCTTGTTAGACGGGGAAAGCATTTTAGAGTTAACTGCAGATGAACGTGCAAAAAAAGGACTATTCTTAGGATTTCAATATCCAACGGAAGTTGCAGGAGTAGGGTTTTCACATTTTCTTAGAACAGCATATAATTCACTTAGTAAAGCACTGCAAGGAGAAGATAGAGAAGTTTTCATAACGGTACGAGAATTTCAAAAATATCTAAAAGAGAATTTAAACAAAGTAGGTCTAAAAGAAGAATTTCTTTCTAGATACCTTAATGAAGGATTTTCCGGAGGAGAAAAGAAAAGGGCCGAAGTGTTACAGATGGCAGTTTTAAAACCAAAAATATCAATTTTAGATGAGCCAGACTCGGGTTTAGATATCGATGCGGTACAAGCAGTAGCCAAAGCAATTAGTCAGGTATC
>JAGQHF010000214.1 GCA_020431985.1 Nitrosarchaeum sp.
CTTTAATAAAGAGCCAAACCATATAAAATTTTTGCAAAAAGAGTATTTATGCTTAATAAAAACATGAAAGAAAAAATTCAACTAGAAAGTGATAAGTACAGGGTGGCCCATAAATAGTGTCAGAACTTTGAAAATTTTTCTAGAAAAATACAATATCGAATTGGTTTAGATTTTTTTTATTTTTAATAATATAAGAAATAACAATAATGAAAAAAAAGTTTTCATTCAAATCGTCCTCCTTTTCTCTTTACTACAAGTCTAAGTCTCTTCTTCCAAGCATCGATTGCAGTTCGTATCATGCTCATGTCAAGCTTGTCCCATTCTTCCAGAAGCTTTGCTTTGAGCGACTCAAGGCTTTTGTGACGAGAAGCGTTGACATTGGCCTCTAAGACACCCCATATGAAATAGTCGAGTGGGTTCAAATCGGGCGAGGAGGGTGGCCAATCTTGAGTTGAGATGAAATCAGGCAGATTTTTTTGACACCAATTTTGAGTGGTTTTTGCTTTATGAGACGGCGCTGAGTCCTGCTGAAAAGTCCAAATGTCTTGATTAAATATTAGTTGGGACTGGGGTCTAACAACCTTTTCAAGAATATGCATCTAGTAGTACGCTGCGTTTATTTTGGTGCCTTGCTCGACGAAAACAAGAGGAAATTTGCCTTTTTTTGATATTGCAGCCCAGACCATAACTTTTTGCTCACCTTGAAAGCGCTCGACCGTTCTCATATCTTCAGGAATATCTTCGAGTGACGCTGCATATATACGCACGTTTTGACTATTGTGGTATTCTGATACGCTGAAAAGCTTCTCATCCGAAAAGACGATATTGTCCAATTTTTTTCTCGCGAACCGCTTGAGCAGGACTTTTGATCTTTGATGCCGTTTGTCCCTTTGATCTTGTGTGAGGCCTTGAAGTTTGCGTAATTTATATGGTCGAAGTCCTAGGTCAAACTTGACAACACGCTGAAGAGTGCTTCTTTTAACCTTAAGTTGGGAAGCCATGTGGTTGATCGACTGCTTGGGATTTCTCAGTAATCGACATTTGACTTTGTTGACCAGAGCTGGCGTACGAACAGAACGAGGACGGCCGCTTCTTTTTCTATCAGCTATAGTTCCTGTCTCTCGGAGTCTTTTTATGGTGCGATAGACTTTCCTCTCTCCAATGTGTACCTTTGCGAGCTGTTTTGCAATCGATGCTGGAGAAAAGCCATTATCGTGAAAAAGTTTTATTGCTGCACGTTGCTCCATTTTAACGTTTAGTTCATTTAAATGAGGGAATGACGAAATAATATTTCAAGCATGAATAGTACTCGAGTAGAGCTACAATAAAAATTACATCATTGCAAATCAAAATCACTAGTCTACAGATAATTATAATCCTATAATGTCAATGAATAAGAAGATTTTACATTATTCGTATTTCTATCATTCATTCAATTATTGAATGA
>JAGQHF010000215.1 GCA_020431985.1 Nitrosarchaeum sp.
AATGTGTTGCACGAATAGCAAGCAGAATAGGAATTGCAGAAAAAACAAAAAGATATGCGGTTAAGGTACTTAAACAGGCACAGGAAAATGAGGTTTCTGCCGGAAAAGATCCCATGGGTTTGGCTGCAGCAGCACTGTATCTGTCGTGTGTGAAAAATGGAGAGGACAAGACTCAGCGTGATATTGCAGAAGCCGCCAATGTTACCGAAGTGACTATCAGGAATAGATACAAGGGTCTTAAGGACTCGCTGGATCTATAGAAATTAGCCGCGACTTACGCACAAGCGTAAGCGTTATTCTTTGTTTTGACTTCAAGTAACTGTCGCAGTGTGACAATGTCATTCCAAGAAAAACTATCATCACAAGACTGTATTTTCTTCATTGATGGAATATCTACCATGAATTGTTTTATTCAAATTTAGATATAAGACAAACGTAGAATTGATAAATCATTCATTTGGAATTCGGAGGATCTTCTGGCGGTTTTATGAATCCCCCCTCCATTGATTCTGGTGGAGGTGTATTTTTTGTTTTTCCCAAACCTATCGTTGTAATTATCACTGATGACAAAATTATGAAAAACACTATCTGAGGATATGCTTCCGCATTTGGCAGTCCCATGGTTATTGGATATGTAGCAAGTACTGCAGCCGCCAATCCTCTTGGAATCATAACATATGTTACATTTTTGTCCAACTTGGAAAATCTTTTTGTAAGTGTAATTTTTCCAACTATGGTTCTTCCAAAGTATATTGCAATCGTAATCAAAATTCCAAATACAACATATTCTATCTGACCAAATGTTGCCATCAATCCCACAAATACAAAGAAGAATGCTCTTACCAAAAATGTTAGCTGATTGTGTGTCGGATCATCTGTTTCAATCTTTGGCAACTTGAATTTCAAAACTCTTGCTAGATGACTCTTGTTTCCCAACATCAAACCAAATACTAATGCCGTTAGTGCACCTGACTCTCCAAATGAGTTTGCTAAAAAGAATAACACAAATAATATTCCCAAAGTAAGCATGTATCCATGTTGAGCATTTGCAAGTTTTGTGGAAACATACATCCAAGGTATTCCCACACCAAAACCCAAAACTAGCCCTACGACTATTGCTCTACCTAATGTCTCTTCCAGAGTTTGAAAGTCAAAATGACCTGCCAGTATTGCCTCAAATAAGATAAAAGCCACAATGGTAGACAAGATATCAGTCAAAGCAGATTCAAAACTCAACATTGACTTGGTTTCGTCTGAAACTCTGATATTTCTGACAAGCCCGAAAACAATTGCAGAGCTACTTCCACCTACAATTGCTCCCAAAAGTATGCTATCTAGCCAAACCCATTCAAGAGCATAATGCGCGCCTAGTGTAACTAAAACTACCGACAAAACAAACCCCAGAATTGCTAGGGTGAATGCAAAGTGAACTGTCTTTATCATGTGTTTGATGTCCAGGTTTAACCCACCATCAAACATGATGATAATTAATGCAAGTGCCGCAAAATATGGAACAATTTGAATTACTGCCTCAGGCTGAATAATGCCCAACACTGGACCAATAATGACCCCCAGAATCATCAAGAAGGCTACATCTGGTATACCTGTCTTTTTGAAAAATGCTTCACCTGCAACCCCGAGAAAAATCACCACACCTGCAGCGAGTAGTATTACATGCGCTCCTGCAATGGGCCCATCCTGAACTGCTATGGTGCTGATTAATTCCTGAATCTCATTCATCTTTTCTATAATGATCCCTGAATCAAATTTATCAAAAATTGAAATTTCTTGAATCTGTCCCCTCAAAACACTAAGTATTGATAGTATGACATAATTCATAATTGACTTGTGGTATTTTGCTGTGGATAAAAGCCAATTTAGTCAATCTAGGTTGATTCATTGATTATGTACAACATTTCAAACCCAGAATCATTAAATCATTGATATCTACGAAAATAATCATGAGTGCAACCGACCAGCTCCGAAAGGATCATGTTCAAGTAAGAAGGCTAGAGAAGATTGTTCTTAAATGTGCTGAACAAATTGCAAGCGGAGAAAATGTTCCATTTTCAGATATTGAAAAAATATTGGTAATCATCTATGATTTTCTTGACGCAATACATCATTCGAGAGAAGAAGATTCTTACTTTCCATGTGTTGCAAGCTATGACTCTCTAAAGGATGAAATTCGTGGATTTATGATTGAGCATGAGTTTGGACGAAACATTGCAAGACAAATTTCAAAACACTTGCAAAAGTGGAGACAGGGCCACGATGCAAGAGAACCGGTATCAAGATTTTTGAAAACATATGGAATTTATCTTTATGATCACATCAATAAGGAAAATAATTTCTTCGACAAGGCAGAAGCTGAAGTTCTTACTAAGGAGGAAGAGATAGAGATGTATGAACAATATAGATCAGTTACTGCAATCACAAAAAAAGTTGATGACATGATCGAAGAAATAGATTTTCTGGAAAAGCAGCCTTGGTTTGTAAATTAACGTAAGCTCTTTATTGACTAGTCAATCAATTTTAAAATATGAAACCTTTTGTTCTTTGGATGACTGGGCTTCCTTGCTCTGGTAAGACTACCATTGTTAAAGACTTGCAAAAAGATATACCGAATCTAGCGATGCTTGACGGAGATGAGCTGAGGGAATGGTTATCTCCTAAGGATTTTTCAAAGGCAGGAAGAGACGAACATAACAAGAAAGTGGCTCATTTAGCAAAACTTTTGCTAAAACATGGAGTGCCGAGCGCAGTTTCGCTAGTTTCTCCATACACTGAGAACAGAGAAAATGCAAGACAGATAATTGATGCAGGAGACCAATTTGCTGAATGCTATGTAAAGTGCTCAGTGGAAAAATGTGAAGAAAGGGATGTCAAAGGAATGTATGCAAAGGCTAGGAAAGGCGAGATAAAAGGATTTACAGGCATTGATGATCCATATGAAACTCCAACCAATGCTGACCTGATTGTAGATACAGAAAACGAGTCTCTTTCTGACAGCGCAAATAAGGTAAAGAATTTTCTAAAAAATAAAAATCTAATCTAGTTTTCTAAATTCATCTATTATTTTTTCATGGATCAAACCATTTGTCGCTAAGATTCCATTTTGATGGTTTACAATTTCATTGTTATAGAAGAGCTCATTTCCTTGCATGTCCGTCATTTTTCCTCCAGCTTCGTTTATCAGACAATACGATGCAGCTGAATCCCATTCCTTGATTTTGTTTGTTGTAGTAATGTATGCTTCCGCTTCACCGGAACTGATTTTTCCAACCTTCAATGAACTGCCTATACTGGTAAATTCTTTTATTCCTAATTTTTTAATGAAAGCCTTTTCATTCTTAGAGAGATGGTGTCTGGAACCAACAAATCTACATTCTGATAGAACTGAAGTTCCTGTAACATGAATTCTCTCCCATCTGTTTTTAGAATATCTAAATGCACCTCTACCCTTCTGTGCGACAAAAACAGTATTTTCAGTAGGCCAGTTTATCACACCTAATACCGGCTTTTTGTCTTTCACCAGTGCAATCATAACTGTAAACTCTCCTGTCTCATCAATAAAATCTGATGTACCATCTAATGGATCCACTATCCAAATAACCTCTCTTGATAAGCGGCTTTTTTCATCTTTGTCTTCTTCGGATAAGATAAAGTGGTTTGTTCTTGACAGAATTTTCTTTATTATTTCATTACTCTTTAAATCCGCCTCTGTTAGTGGAGAATCATCATTTTTTGTGACTGTTTTGTAACTTCCTCTGTAAATCTCTAAAATCGCCTTTCCTGCACTTATTGCAGCCTCAATTGCTATGTCTAACTCTTCTAGCTTTTCTTGTATTGGAATGCTCTCTATTAATTCTAAGTTGTCAGCTCTGGTTTTAGTGTCCATACTACTCCTAACACAATAAAGGGAATCGACATAACTCCAATGATTGACAAGATGATATTGAATTGTTCTCCAGATACCTCAGGATTATTTACAATCCATGGTAAAGGCAGAGTTATCACAACCCAAATTACTCCTAAAAGAATAATCAATCTTGCTTTCTTCTTTCTGTCTGTCATTCATTTTTTCTATTTTTAAACGATATTAATCCATTTGCAACTATTTGACGGATTCTCCACCATCCACGGCTAATACCGTTCCTGTTGTCCATGATGAATCACCTGATGCCAAAAATAACGCTGCTCTTGATACATCTTCTGGCTGACCCATTCTGCCTATGGGGTGCTCTGCATTCATAAATTCTCTATCCTTATCGGTTTTTAAAAATGGCCTTGTCATGTCTGTATCAACTACACCTGGGCAGATACAATTAACACGAATTCCATCCTTTGCGTATTCTAACGCCCAGCACTTTGTTAGAACTATAAGTGCAGCCTTTGATGCCGAATATGCATCCGCATTAAATCCTTGATATGCCTTTAGACCTGCATCTGAAGAAATATTGACAATACAGCCACGAGTCTTCTTCAAATGCGGTATAGCTGCCTTTGTAAATCGAAATTGTCCTGTAAGATTTACATCCAAAATCTCCTGCCACTCTTGCTCTTCAATTTCATGTAACTGTTTTATCTTTGGAAATATCCCAGCATTATTTACTAGTATGTCTAGTCTACCAAATTTTTCCATTACCTTGTTAACTGCATTATTTACTTCATCTTTATTTCTGATATCAGCAGATATTCCAACTGTATTTTTTAGCCTAGAAGCAGATTCTCCTAATCTGGAAAGATCCTTTGCAGTAATAGCTACCTTGCACCCGTTCTCTGAAAAAATCTTCGCAATTGCAAATCCTATTCCTCTACTACCACCTGTAACCAAGGCAACCTTGTTTGACAGATCCAACAGCCATCTCCTCCAAATTCGTAATTTATAGATCAGTAAAATCTCAAATTTGTTTTTAATGACAATGCAATGTCTATGTATTTTGAAAACTAATAATAAAAAATTACATAAAATTAATTAAAATTTTGAATATTTTTAGATTAAATCTTAAATACTTAAACTTCCTATACTGATTAATGCCGATGATTCCAATTCTCATCGACTAAACCTGCGTGGCCCCGCAGAACGAAAAAGGCAATCAGGCGTAATGGCGACCTGACCACGAGAGGGAATCTCTCAATGTTCTGCAGTGAAGGGGTTACGCCATCTTAATTTTCTTCAAGAAATATCGATACTGGACCCAGCATGTTGCCATGCGGGTCAACCTCAATTGTAACTAACTGTTGCTCCGATGTCTCAATCTCCTTTTGACCATCATAATCCCAGGTAAAATATTGAGAAATCCCTGTTTCATGCGAAGTTCCATTCAACATAAAATCCTCTCTAAAATCCAACCTGTCACCCTTTAGTGATATTGAGAGTGACTTTGGACTGTCTCCATTAGGAACAAACCTGAAGAGATATTTTCCCTCATTCAGAGCAAACTGACCCGTAAATATGCCGTTTTCATACATCTCCGGATCGGCCAATCTTACATGAAAGGCCGTCTTGTCCGATTTATCTTCGTCAAAAGATGAAACGATAACCAAGCCTGCAATAGCAACCACGATAGGTAATATCGCAATTTTCTTGTTCAATAAGAAACCAGAATAAACGTAGTAAAAATAAATTTCTCAACTGGGCAAATCATACTAAATCACTAATTTGGCCTGGATACGTATAAAAAAATACTTAAATAGATTTTTTTAAACCCTTTTTTTGTAAAATGACAAAATGTCCACTTTGCGGAGAAATAATGAACAATGAGTCCATGATGTCTGCTCATATTCGCAAGATTCATCCACAAAGGGAAACCCTCACCATCTAGTTCACGTAAGACAAATTTTATGAACTGTTAAGGAATATTCACACCTGAAATTAAGTACAAACTGCATAATATCTATCGTTGCCTAACTTTCATAATAAATGGACAAAGCAGTATCAGCCTGGGATTGGGGATAAGATAAGCGATGCCGTAAAACCAAAAGGAGCGTTAAAACCTCAGGTTCAGTCTGGTATAAAGAGACTGCAAACCCAAATAGGCAAGCTAGATTCAATGATTGCAAAATTACAACAACGAGATCAAAAACTATTCCAAAGAATTGTAGAGGCTACTCAATCTCACGATGCAAGCACTAGTCGAGTTTTATCAAAGGAACTTGGAGAGGTAAGAAAGGTGACAAAAATTTTGGGTAATGCAAGAATTGCGCTAGAACAAATAGAATTAAGATTAACTACGTATCATGACCTTGGAGATACCGTCGTAACCATCATGCCAACAATAGGACTCATGAAGAATCTCAGATCATCGTTGGCAAAGTTCATGCCTGGAGCAGACCAAGAAATCAGCCAAATGGCAGATATGCTTGGTGGATTTATGACAGATAGTTTCTCAAGTGAAGGAGCGTTTGGAATAGATGACTCAACAAACTCTGAATCTGAGAAAATCCTGCAAGAGGCAGCAGCAGTTGCGGAAAGCTCTACTGGCCAAATGTTTCCTTCAGTACCAGCCGACACTCACTCGTCTGCTACCACAAACTCCTCAAAATTCTTCTAAAATTAGACTTCCGTCTCTCTGGACTCTTTAATCCTTTTAACCCTGCTACCTTCACTATCGATTATCCTGTCAATACCTGTCAATCTTTCTCTCAGACTATTAATTAACGAACCTACCTCATCTGCCTCATTTTCTACCTGTCGTCTCTTGTTTGCAAGTGTTTTGATCCCATTGTTCTCCTCTTCGATGTATTCGCTTACTTTCTGAAGCTTTTCCTTGAGGTTTTTGATATCAACCGATTCTTCCTCAATATCCTTCTCAAGACTGGTTCTTTTGTCCTTGAGATTTTTAATCATCAATCCTACATAATCAATTGCCTCTTCAAGCTTGGCTCGTTTGTCCATTAGCTCACCTATTCCAATTTCACTTGATGGCTCTGTAACTGCCTCGGTTTCGTGTTCCTCTCTTCTCTCTTCCATCATCTCTCCGCCCTCTTCTTTCTTGAACTTGTCAAACATTAATGAGTATTTTTTCGAAAATGAGAATAAAAAGTTATTATGAATCTCAAAGCTGACCTAGTGTATGATTTTTAATTATTAATCTGATTTTGCTTTCACCATCAACATTTTTTACGTTTCAACAGTGCAAGTGCTTACACTAACATAATTTTCTTAAAACTAGAACATTCTTTTGCTGTTTTTGTATAATTTGGTATTTTTCTAAATAAATCCATTAACTTTGATATCATTATGAGATTTTCATGTAAAATATGAAATTTTTGTCGTTTATGTTGAAAACAAACCATTCTATAATGACCAGCAAAACCCGTGTCCGACATAGAATTCCAACACGGTATAATTGACTTAATTTCAAACTAAAATTAGGCAATTTGGAGCTAAAATTGTAAAGAAATATCTGGAACACCAGCGTTCCTTATATAGCAGATTGAGTGATCTGCGGTACAAACTGGTAAAAAAATAGAAAAACTTTACAAAGTATCTACTTTTGACAAAAGTCTAGTTTTCCTTGGATGAGTTTCAGGCACCAAAAATTCAACCGTTTTTCTTATTTTTACGAAAAATGGCCAAAAATCATGATTCTTGGGTCTGAAATCACTGTTCCGCTTTGCGTTCCGCTATAAAGTTCCAAAATGTCCCTCATTAATCTAACCATAGTATACTAGGACATGTCAAAACAACAATACAGGTCCGAAATGGGCATAATGGGTGATATCCTAGACGTAACCGCCGACGGTG
>JAGQHF010000216.1 GCA_020431985.1 Nitrosarchaeum sp.
ATACCTTGCGAAATAAGATATTGTAGTCCGTTGATGTAGTCCTGATCAGTTATCAATCCTTCAGCCCACCACTTTGCATTGTCTCGAATCCAGTTAGGAATATCATATTTATTGGATTCCATCATGCTAGAATATTCCCAAAGAGTTTGGCCATCATATTTCACAGTGGATAAACCTTGTTTCCCGATTTCAACGACTTTATCAGCTAAAGGAACATAAAGTAGGCTTGATGAGTGCTTCTGGCCATCAGTAATCATCCAATAAATCATGTGAATTACTGCTTTAGCTTGATCCTTGTTTTTGGTTACTTGTTTGAGGTCATCATACACAAGCAAGTAAGTGAAACTAGCAATAGGATATGATTTTGAACCAGGTGCATTTACCAAGGATACAGATTCCCAAGATTCAATTGCAGGTGGCAAACTTGATGCAATTCCTGAAGATGCTGCAGAAATACTATCCAAAGTAGGCTCTATGAATGAAGTTCCATCCCCATTTTGTATGTAAGCGTAGCTCATTCCTGTCTGAAATGCATATGCAAGTTCGATATACCCTATTGAATATTCGGTGGATTTTACAATGCCTGCAACACCCTCATTTCCAGCAGCGGCTAAGCCTAATGGCCAAGGCACGGACTTTCCTTTTCCAACCTTTTCATCCCATTCAGAGCTTACAGTAGTAAGATAATCAGTGAACACAAATGTGGTTCCTGAACCATCTGAACGATGTGCTACCACAATTTCCTTGTCAGGAAGAGTAATGTCTGGATTGTGTGTTTTTATTCTAGGATCATTCCATTTGGTTATTTTACCCAAAAAGATGTCAGCAATTTCATCTCCGGTCAGTTTTAATCCCTTGTTAGGAATTTCAGGAATGTTGTAAACTACTACTACTCCACCTATTGCTTCTGGAATGTGAAGTGTACCAGGAGCCAAGTTGCGTTCAGATTCTTTTAATGGAGCATCAGAGGCTGCAAAATTCACAGTCTTTTCTATGTGCTGTTTAACTCCACCACCACTTCCTATTGATTGATAGTTCAAATTGACGTTAGGGTATGCTTTGTTATACTCTACCCTCCACAAGTCTATTAGAGGAAAAGGAAAAGTAGCACCAGCCCCATCTAGATTAAACTCCAAGTTTGGATTTGGTATGTCAGGTGAAGATTCTGCATTTGCAGTTAGCGGCGGTATGACTGCAACAAGAGTTGCGATCATGAGTATCGATGTTATCTTTGTTCTCATTGGGGTAACGTCTTTTGTAATTTATTTACAAATAACAAGCATAGATTACGTAAAAACAATATTGCAATATGGTCTATATAGAATTAGGATTCGCAGTTTATTACAATTTCATTTTCTTGGAAACTACAGCTATCAATTCCTTCCCCACCATCCACAACATCTTGATCTTCATTGCCATAAAGAATATCATTGCCAGAAAATCCTTTTAAAATATCATGTCCAAGATTTCCATTTATGGTATCATGTCCGTTACCTCCATAAAGGATATCATCACCAGATCCGCCAAATACACAGTCAGCGCCATTTCCAGCATCAACAAGATCGTTTCCATCCAGAGAGAAAATTAGATCATCCAAATTGGTGCCATGAATTATATCATCTTCAGGAGTACCATAGATTCTGTTATATTCAGAATAAGACTTGCCACATGCATTTACTGTTATGGTTTGAAAGGAGTGTGCAGAATTTCCTGCATTGTCAAAAGCTATCCACATTATGGTAGTGACTCCAAGAGGTAGTCCATCAGGAGCATTGTTGAGTATTGTTTTTATCCCACTCTCATCAGCCGTTCTGGGCTGCCCAAGGTCAACAAATGTCAATGGACCTGATGCATCAATAATCATGTCAGGGGGAGCAATTATAGTTGGCTTTGCATAATCATGCAGAGTTATGTGAGGTTCATCTACCATTGGCGCAATAATTTTAGGTGGCATAAAGTAGCTGGTTTCAAACGTTTGAACTACATGGCTTGCTGAGTCAATTACTATCAGCTCGCCATGTATACCAAATGCGAGATCATTTGGGGATTTGAATACATCCGGGTAAGGTCCTTTCTGTGCAAAGATATCAAGATGGAAAGAATCATCAGATAATTGCAGTATTCGCTTATTTGCAGAGTTTATGACAAGCAATTTACCATCAGGATTCACGGTTATTCCCTCTGGCGTAAAGATGTAGTTAGAGCCATAATATTTGAATGATGTAATGTGGTTTCCGTTTGAATCGAATTTTTCAATTTTTCCATTTCCCTTATCAGTTACGTATAGATTACCTTCATTATCTGCATCGATTC
>JAGQHF010000217.1 GCA_020431985.1 Nitrosarchaeum sp.
CTAATGCACAGATGTCATTGAACTATATTGTTGATGGAATCAAGGAGAAATATAGAAATGTAAATAGATGTTGGTTGGAGATTGAACAACCAGACATATTTGAAGGCATAAAGACATGTGAAAAAAATAATCCCAAGGTGCTTGTCATAGTGTTTTATTTTTTGCATGAAGGTGCACATGTGAAAACGGACATCAATAATGATCTACTACCTGCTCTTGAAAAGTCAAGCATCAAAAATGTTTACATCACAAAACATCTGGGAGTTGATGAAAAAATGATTGACTTGATTGTCGATAGGGCAAAAGAGGTTGAAGTTGCAGACTAGAAAGGGCCAGTCAATCGAAGATGCAAGCATGCAGATGATTGAAGAAGAAGTTGGAAAACATGATTATAACAAACAAGAATGGCCCATAGTAAGACGCATAATCCACTCTACTGCAGATTTTGATTTTGTTGGCAAAAACAAACTGCTGTTTCACAAGGATGCGATAGAAAGTGGAATAAACGCACTTAGAAACGGATGTAGTATAACGGTGGATGTCAATGGGGTGCTAGGATTGTTAAACAAGCAAAATCCCAAGGATTTCGGTAACAAGATTGTCTGCAAGATATCAGATCCAAATGTTATGGAGATTGCCAAGAAGCAAGACAAGACAAGATCCCAGATTTGTATGAGGGAATCAGCTGCCGCAATTAATGGCGGAATAGTGGCGATTGGAAATGCACCTACTGCATTGTTAGAGGTAATCGAAATGGTCAAAGAAGGAGTTGTGAAACCGGCGCTAATCATCGGGATTCCTGTGGGTTTTATCTGTGCAGTAGAGTCAAAGGAGGAGTTGAGCAGGTTAGAAGAGGCACCATTTATCACAAATCTTGGTAGAAAAGGTGGAAGTGCTGCAGCTGCTGCAATTATCAATGCATTGTACAAGCTGGTAAGAGAAAAATCACCTTCTTGATTGCTTTATGCAGTTTTTGACAAAAATTTTTGCATAGTCAGAACTGTCAAAGTATAGATGCCCGTATGATGCTAGCGTGTTGTACTGGATTAATCCATCTTTATGGTTTCTGATTCCATCTCCGATTCCCAAGTGAAATGCAAATTTGGCGTCAGAAGATATTGATGCCAATTCAGAATAATGAAATTCGTGTCCGTAGAGAACGTGGGATTTGTCTGAAATTACATTGGGAGAAAGGATCATTCCCTTTGTATAGTTTAATTTCATTTTTCCAGTCATGATGGTTTCTGCATCAAACAGGCCAACCATTTTGTATTTTTTCTTGCCAGAATGGATAGATTTGGTCAGATACATCAAACCACCGCACTCTGCATAGATAGGAAGGTTTTGCTCTGAGAGTTTTTTAATAGAATTTCGCATGATAGAGTTTTTCTCTAAACTATCACTTAGCACTTCAGGAAATCCACCGCCTATGTACATTCCGTCACAATGCGGGATTTGTTTGTCAGTCATTGGACTGAAAAATTTGAGACGAGCGCCGTTGTTTCTTAATGACTTTAGGTTGTCATAGTAATAGAAGTTAAAAGAACTATCAAGTGCAACAGCAATTGTGGTTGATAGTTTTTTTTGTATTGGTTTAGGTCTCTGATTTAATCTGACTGGATTTTTCATGATTTCAAGAACTTTGTCAATATCCAAAAATTCAGAAATGGTTCTTGATATATTCAAAGTTTTTTTCTGTATGGTGCTTGCATCTTCTGTGGAAACAAGTCCCAAGTGTCTGGAATCTAATGCAATGCTGGGATCTTTTGGGATAACCCCAACAATCGGTATGTGAATTTTCTCAAGTGCTTGGCGGCATAGATTTTCATGTTTTTTACTGCCAATTTTGTTAAGTATGATGCCAGATATTCTTGAGTTCCTAGTGAATCGTTGAAATCCAAGTGCGGTGGCGGCAATTGATCTGGCTGACTTGCTTGCATCTAAAACCAGAATTATTGGAGATTGTGTAAGTTTAGCAACATGAGAAGTGCTTGCAAAATCAGAATCTCCTGAAAATCCATCATAAAGTCCCATTACGCCTTCTATTATGGAAACATCGGATTGGGAATTTTCTATAAAGCTCTGCAGCAACTGATTTTTTCCCATAAGCCAGACATCTAGATTGAATGTCTTTGTTTTAGCAATGGCAGACAGATACATTGGATCGATATAGTCCGGTCCTACCTTGAATGGCTGCACAGAAAATCCTTTCTTCTTTAATGCATAGATCAGTGAGCAAGTGATAGAGGTTTTACCCACACCGCTTGAAACGCCAGCAAGAACTAGCCTAGGAATTTTCAATTCGCGTGTTTACAATTGTTTTTTATTTAAATTATACACCAACGTACTGAATATTTTTACTAGGATGATATCAAAACTGTTCAATGAGTAAAGAAGGTTTGATTATTGTTTATACCGGAGGCGGTAAAGGAAAAACAACAGCAGCTTTGGGTATTGTATTACGAGCTGTTGGATATGGTAAAAAAATTTGCATGATCCAATTCATCAAAGGTTCTTGGCATTATGGTGAAATGTATTCATCAAAGAGGTTAGAGCCAGAATTTGAAATGGTTGCAGTAGGTAAGGGATTTGTTGGCATTATAGATGACAAGAGTTCAAAACAAGAACATGAGATGGTTGCAAAAGAAGCTCTCAAAATCAGTCTAGAGAAAATTCAATCGGGAAAATATGATGTAATAATACTCGATGAAGTAAACTATGCAATTAAACTTGGACTAGTAAAAACTGAGGATGTACTAGGTTTGATAGAGGCAAAGCCGGCAAAGCTAGATCTTGTCCTGACAGGTAACCATGCAAGAGATGAAATCATCAATATGGCAGATCTGGTGACAGAGATGAGAGAAATTAAACATCCTTTTAAACGGGGAATTAAGGCAAAGAAAGGAATCGATTTCTAACTAGCAACATTAAATTACGCAGGACCTGATTTTAGAAGAAATGTCAACTGAAATCCAAGAAATGCCAGAGCAAGGGGAGATTGTCCTTGCAACCATTACAAAAATAATGGACCATGGTGCATATGTCACACTAGATGAGTATGGTGCCATTCAGGGATTTTTGCACATTTCTGAGATTGCACCGGGATGGATTCGATCAGTAAACAAGTTTGTGAAGGAAGGGGAAAAGAAAGTTCTGCTAGTAAAGAAAGTAAACCCCGACAGAGGAGACATTGATTTATCACTAAAACAAGTTTCAAATGACCAGAAAAAACAAAAGCTGAAGGAAGTCAAAAAATTTGAAAAAGGTAGAACTCTTTTACAAAGTGTAAAAGAGAAAGCAGATCTCGCAGACAGCGACATAGAAAAATTAGAAGACAGCATCTATTCAAAATTTGATTCAGTGTATGATGCCTTTATAGAAATAGGGAGAAAGGGTGTGGAGACAGTAAAAGATCTAAAGTTAAACAAAAAGACACTCGCTGCAGTAGAAGAGGTTTGCTCAAAGATAAAGCTCCCTTCAGTAGAGATAAGAGGAATCATGGAGATAACAAACAACAGATCAGACGGTGTAGAGGTTATCAAAAAATCTCTTCTTGATGCAATAAAGAAAGATCCAACAATTGACATCACCTACCTTGGTGCACCAAAGTATAGACTAGCAATAACTGCCGATGACTTCAAAACTGCAGAAAAAGTACTAAAACCAATAATTGAAGAGATCCAAAAGAAAGTAGAAAAAAACAATGGTACTTTCAAGTTTACTAGAGAGGAATCAAAGAAGACCAGGGAGGATTAAGATGAGGTTTCAGCTTCGAAGGTGCAGTAAATGTTATCATTATACGCTAAAGGGAAAATGTCCAAAGTGTGAAACGGAAACAGTTTCCGCTCATCCAGCAAAGTTTTCGCCAGATGACAAGTACATGAGATATAGATTAGCTGAAAGATACGACTAAGGGGCGTATTTACCTTCTAGTTTGGTTTGTCCTACAATATGACCCTTCATTGCATTTTCCACATCAGCCTTGGTACAGCCTTCTTCAAGGCTTAGTGAAGAGTCAAGTGCATACAGTTTGAAAACGTATGTGTGTTCTTTGTCAGGCGGCGCCGGTCCTCCGTAACCAATTTCATTAAAGTCAGTCTTGCCTTCAATGGAGCCTTTTGGTGTAGAGTTTTCGCTAATAGTTGTGTCTTGAGGATTGATGTTCCATAAAACCCAATGAACCCAAACTTTTCCCACCGCACCCATTGCGTCTGGATCGTCCATTATCAATGCAAGCGATTTTGTATCACTAGGAATTCCATCGAATCTTAGTGGGGGACTATAGTTTTCATTTTTGTATCCAAATTTTCTAGGTATACTCTCTCCGTTTTTAAACGCGCTGCTTTCCAAAACAAAATTTACCATTAGTATTCTGAAGAATTTCTTAAAGTTAAATTTTTCTAAGATTCTAAAACAATTCTATCATTTGAAAACGACAAGACGGAACCACTATTCTCTTTGATTTGTTTTTTTAGATTTTTGTCCATTGTGCCTATAATCGATTTATTCTTCTTGACATAGCTTATCAGCTCTGTATCGGCAAAATTACCAGTAATCGGTACTAGTCGAAAAGATTGGATGAAATCAAGGGTGACAGTTGCATCACGTTTTTTTTTGGGAATGGTTTGCAGCTTTTGTAATTCGTTTAAAACAACTAGTGGAACTGCAAAAGAGAGTTTGCCTATTTCTGTTCCTAGTGTATCAATATTTCTAATTTTTTTTGTTGCTAAGTGGATTAAGAAACTGGTGTCACAGATGACTTCAACCAATGATTCCTGCTCCAATAAGTCTCCATCTGTCTGTTATCCTTCGGCTAATTGCGACATTGCCTCCTTCAAAGACGCAGGCAGGACGTCGAAGCTTTATTTCAGCCACAGAGTCTTTTATTTTAGATACCTGTCCAAGAACAGGTGCAGTTCCAATATTTAGTCGAAGCAGTTCATTTTGCTGAATCGGCAGGACTTTTGTATCCTCATTGGTTCCAACAGCAGAATCAAAAAGATTTACATCTAATTTGATATCTGTGGAATTTTCAGGCAATGTTCCTGGTTTGCCTATCACGGAACCAATAAACGAGTCACTCCTAGTCATTGCCGGATCTAGTTTGGTTCCGATTGCAACCAGCCCACCGGGCTTGACAGAATCAACTATGCCAGCTGCAGTTCCTAAGGAAACAATCTCTGTCTGGAGTGGTTCATATTCTTTCTTTTTTTCATTTACAATTCCAGGTTTTATCTCAATTTCATCTCCAATCTTGAAAATTCCTTGTGTCAGACTTCCGCCAATAACACCACCCTTGATGTTTTTTAGCTTGGTTCCAGGTTTGTTCACATCAAAAGAACGCAACACATGCATGACTGTATCTTTGGACTCATCTCTTTGAGGGGTTTTGATGGTATCTTCTATTGAGCCAATTAGTGCGTCAATGTTTAGACCAGACTGAGCAGAAATGGGGATTATAGGAGATTTTTCCGCATGTGTCCCCTTGACAAATTTGGTGATATCTTGATAATTTTGAAGTACATCTTGGTATGAAAGAAGGTCCACCTTATTTTGAACTATAACAATCTGTTGTATTCCAAGGGTTTGCAATGCAAGAAGATGTTCCTTGGTTTGCGGCTTTGGAACCTTTTCGTTTGCTGCAACAAGTAGAAGAGCACCATCCATTAATGCAGAACCAGATAGCATGTTGGCCATGAGGCTTTCATGTCCAGGACTATCAACAAAGCTAACAACTCTGGATAGTTCGCTTTCTTGACCACAGTTTTTGCATTTTGGCGTAGTTGAATATCCCAATGGATCTTCGCAGCTTTTGCACTTGTAAAATGCTGCATCAGAATATCCCACCCTTATGGTAATGCCCCGTTTGAGTTCCTGACTATGAACACTAGTCCATGAACCCGTTAAGGCTTGGATAAGAGTTGTTTTTCCATGATCGACATGGCCTGCAGTTCCAATATTCACACATGGTTGGTACCCATATTTTTCTACGTACCAATCAGGAAGTGTCTCTCTCCAATGCATTAGTAAAAATTCAAAATCGGTATATGTTAAGTTATTCTTTTTTGTCCTTGGTTTCTTCAGATTCAGCAGCTTCTGCTGGAGCTTCAACTGGCAGCTCTCCATCAAATCTGCAATTAATCTGATAAATTTCCTCAGAGATTGTATTTCCTCTCATTAGTTTTCTTACTCTTTGTCCAGTCTCGGCAGCTTGTAACCCTACCCCTTTTGATAGAAGAATGTATTTTCTTGCGGAGCCATGGATGTCGCTTCGCATGGGAACGCCGGACTTGTCGCTGCCTCCGGTTAATTTCAGTTTACCGCTTAATCCCACAACTGCGGCATCAGTTTCCTTGCCTAACTGCAAACCCAGCAATTGATTTGCATCGCTGTCTTTGACTTCTTTTGTCGTAGACTTGCCTTTTACATCAGATATCGTTAATTTGAAATTTGCCAAGTATTCGAAAAAAATGTTGGACGACTAATTAACCTTTGGACATTGTTTTTAAGCCCAAAACACATCATGAAGGTGTGGCTGATGAGATAGTTTGTCCCCGTTGCAATGACAAAATGGTAGACATGCAGGCGTGCCATATGTTTTGCCCAAATTGTGGGGCTCATCTAGATTGTTCGGATAAAGGAAATTTTTGGTAAGTTAGATGCCTGGCCTTTTTGGGATATAGTCAGTTGCCATGTTGATCGCCTGATCTTTCATGATTTCAAGATACGCATCATAGTCTGCCTCAAAATTGCAATGCGGGCATTTTACATTTGTAATCTCATCGTCCAGTACTGCAACTTTTTCGCATTCAGGACACCGGGCATCCATATTTTAACAGCATGATTAAGATATTTAATTATAGTCAATATCGTTTGAATGGGCGGAATTAGTCTAGCTCGGTATGACGTCAGCTTCCCAAGCTGAAGGCCGCGGGTTCAAATCCCGCA
>JAGQHF010000041.1 GCA_020431985.1 Nitrosarchaeum sp.
ATCATTTCCGTAAAGTCCTGTATTATCTTCTCCTTGATCTCCTTACTAGTCACAATGATGCTGACACTACAACCCTGATAAATCTTTGACTTTGAAAAAAGATGTTTGTCTACTCTGTAGAGTCTGGCCACATCATCTTGCGCATTTGTTTTCCTACTTTCTCGATTTGATGTGCATCATACTGCTTCATGTATTTGTCAAATGCGTCCTTGCCGTTTTTCTGATACTCTGAAATCCATTCCTTGTTGAACGTACCGTCTTGAATCATTGTCAGAACCTTCTTCATGTTTTCCTTGTTTGCATTGTCCATTACCATTGGACCTCTGGTGAGGCCCCCATATCTTGCAGTCTCGCTAACACGTCTCCACATTCCGTTGATTCCGTATCTCTGAATCATATCTACAATAAGTTTCAATTCGTGTAATACCTCAAAGTATGCAATCTCCGGCTGGTATCCTGCCTCTACCAATGTCTCAAATGCATTTGTAACCATTGATGCAGCTCCTCCGCAAAGGTCAGCCTGTTCCCCAAACCAGTCTGTCTCTACTTCTTCTTTGAATGTTGTCTGGATGAGTCCTGCTCTTGCGCTTCCTATGGCTTTTGCAATACCGAGGGTTCTATCCCACGCCTTTCCTGTATAGTCCTGTTCAACTGCAACTATTGACGGTGTCCCGAAATTATCAAGGTATGTTTCTCTGACTTTGGAGCCGGGGCCCTTTGGTGCAACCATGATAAGGTCCACATTTTTTGGTGCCTCTATCCACTTCCAATAGATTGCAGCAGCATGTGAAAATGACAGTGCCTTTCCTTCTGATAGGTTTGGTCCAATATCCTCTTTGTACACTTGACCCTGAATCATATCAGGAATCAGTATGTGAATAATATCTGCCTGCTTTACAGCATCTGCAACCGACATTACTTTGTGTCCGTCAGATTCTGCCTTTTTCCAACTGTTTCCTCCATTTTTGAGACCGATTATCACGTTAAGACCAGAGTCTTTCATGTTGTTTGCCTGGGCATCACCTTGTATGCCATACCCGATTACTGCGACTGTCTGGTTTTTTATAGGATCTAGACTAATGTCATTATCTTTCCATGTTTTTGCCATAATTTCGGTAAAAATCTATCAAATATTAACTATGAAATTGCCTTGCAGTTTATCTGGATTTGGATTGGAGATATCCTGGACTCAATTCTAGATTACTATAATTTCGTGACATGAGGCACATTGTACTTTTACATCCTTGTCCTTTATCCTCTTGAATTTTTTTGAGCCACATTTTGGACAAATCGGGCATGCTCGTACGGGCTTCATCAGTGCTCAGTTGGTTTTGTGTCTGATTTGGATATTACCTTTAGCCTGTTCTCTCCATTTATTCTCTGAATTATATCTGTCACCGATTTTGGAACGTATCTCTGCCAGTCTTGGCCTGATATAATCATGGACCGTATTCGTGTGGCATTGTAATCTCCTATATTGAAAAATTTTGGTTTGACTACTTTGATTTGCGAGTCTTCTAACAGCATCGAGACATACTCGTTTCCGCTGTATACCCTGTCAAACTTGGGCAGTGCAGCTCTTAGATATGCTGCCCATGTAGAAATGTTAAACTGGTTTTCAACTCCCATCACAAAACAGCGCGAGAGATCAATCTTGTGTTCCTTGAGTGAGCCATGGATCATTTCTGTTCTCTCACCTGCCGTAAATGGATCCTTTTCAAGATAGTTGAATTGTGCACTTGTTATTGCAATTATGACTTCATCGCATTCATTGAGGATTTGTTTTACCAATTCCAAATGTCCCAAATGAAATGGTTGAAACCGCCCCATCATAAGACCGCGCATAACTATCACTTGTCTTTGATTTTATTAAATCCGACTATCTTATCGTGCCGCTACCAAGTATTCTGATTGATGTGGATTCTGGCTTGAGTATGACGCATGTTTCTCCGTCTCTGTAAGTTACTGGCTTGTCAAATGCCAGGATTACAGGTTCAATTGATGAGAATTTTGCAGCCTTTATCTGCATTCCGACACTTACAATGCACATTTGGTTTTGGGATATGTCTCCCTTGTAAAACTTGTTTTTCTGAAAGTCTAATTCTATTTCATTTTTGATGTTGATGTTTTCTTGGCAGATGACATCGCCCCTACCAACCTCGTCTGGCTTTGGGCCTTTGACTGCCAGGCCCACTCTTGCGGGGCATACTGCTTCTGTTACAGGATCATCGTGCATCTGGATTGATTTTATCAATACATCAGCTCCTAACGGGTATATCTTGAGGTTGTCGTACTGTTTTATCTTGCCGGATGTCACCTTTCCCAGAATTACGGTGCCGACCCCCTTGACATCAAAGCAGTGGTCTACCACAACTTCTGGTTTTCCCTCGACAAGTATTGGCTCCCATTTGTTCATCTCGTCTTTTATCTTGTCTTGTGGTACTTTGAGATATTTTTCCAAAACCGTATCTTTTATCATGGAATCCAGCCTTGATTCGTCCACATCATATGTGTGAGAAAGTATTCCCTTGTCCTTTTTTAGAGAGTCAAGCGCAATTATCATCTCTCCTGTGAACTTGTCGAGTTTGTCCACACAGAATATTACATATTCTGCAAGGTTGATTGCCTGAAACAGCGGTTGTATCTTATCTGGGAATCCATTTGGCACAACCCATGTTTTGATGATGTCTGTTTCTTTTCTGTCATATAGCGTCAGATCTGTCTGTGTTCCTTTCTTTCCAAATTCTGATGCAATCTCTTGCTTTCCCAGTACTACAAAGTTTATTGATTTGACGTTTGGCAATATGACCTA
>JAGQHF010000218.1 GCA_020431985.1 Nitrosarchaeum sp.
AAACAAAATCGGTTCCTGTTGCGTCTAAAGTTATGCTTGCGCCGTTTCCGCTTCCTGCGGGAGTCAAAAAAGCGGGTTGGTTACTTGTTGATCTAGTTTTACCGCTTAATACATCGTTTGCATTTGAAACCTGAGATCTTGTTCCAATTGACTCGCCATCAATAACAACCGAAGTTAATCTTGCTTCATTCCAATTATATGCAGGCGTTCCTAGATTTCCTGCTAAATTTTCTGCAGCGCCGCTTGAATTCCTAGGCACAAAATCTTCTTTTAATGCGCTATGAATATCGTTTACATCGCCAACTGTGATGGTTCCACTGACTTTATCTGTTAAGGTTCCTGTTCCCATTATGCACTGTATCCTGTATTTGTTTGTCTTAGTTTTAAAACGCCAATCATTGACTGTAAATTGATTCTCTTTTCTATGATTTTAAAAACCTGATTGGGATGAATTGAAAACCCACCGTGTACTTTCGGGTAAGGTGTTTCACTATCTCCATAAATAGCTTGACCAAATATCGGCAAAAAATCGCCATCTTCAATTGATAACCTTAGTGGGTAATTTATTGAAACTTTTTGCAATAATTGTGACGATTTTATATCTTCAGCATTAAGAGAAATTTGCATTTCGTCTCGAGGTTCTTTAAATTCTGCAAGCAATGAATTTGCTATCGTTAATTCAGTAGCATCTGTTGTTAAGTATTCTGCAGTTATTTCCTTTTGTCTTAATCCAAATTCTTCAACAAAACCACTATCATTTGCTTCTATTTCGTTTATTTTAACACTATTAAACATCCTATGGTTTCCATTATTATAATCTTGAATTGATTGAATATTGCCGCGCCCGTATTGGTCATAAGGCCCATAAAAGGTTAATGTTGACAATGCTGCTCTTTCGTCACGGCTTGCAACAATAACATTCAAACTCGAATCAATATAGAGTATTGAATTACTCGCTAAAAGTAATTCGTTTAAAGAGTCTTTTAAAACAGTGTTATCGAAGTGCGCGCCAACATCTATTGCAAAATCATTGTCTGGATTTATATTCGCTGAATCAACAGTTAATAAGCTTTTTACGCTGTCCTGATTAAGCATGTTATATAATGCCGCCGAAACGGTATCAGCATCGGATACCACGTTTGCATTGACTTTAGTTTTTCTAAAAATAGAATTCAATGATAATGCAATAAAATTGACAGTTTCATTTTGTGCATCTGTTACGGTTGCTTCCTCGTTAATTATTCCGATGAATAAATCTGTTTCTGTAACAGTTGATGCAGTAATGGTTTGATTGGATCTAGTTAAATCGCTTTCAACTAGTGAAATCCTTATCTTTGCAAGATCACGTGAAAATTGAAATAGGCTTCTCCAATCATCTGTTGAATTGAATTTACCATCCTTATTTTGAACCACTAAATTGATTTCGCCAAATGTAAATATGCCAAAATCATAATCAGTTGAATCCATGGTTTCGACAATATCGCCGAATGACTCATTGATAACGTATTGGGTTATTTCTTGTTCTGTTGCGTATTCAGTTGGGCTTTTTCTTGATGTTAAATAAACTTTTATTTCGTTATTATTCCCCATTATTCTGATTCTCTCATTGTCATATTTATTGAAATTGGATTAATATACACACCTGAAGAATATATAGGAGATAAAGGCGAGAGTATTTGTACCTGTATTGCATCTTTTAATCTATGTCCTCTTGCAGCATATGGGAAATAGGTTGAACCGCGCCTACCGCCACATGGCCAAATGATAAAAGGATCTTCTCTGTCGTGCAGGTTTTCGATCAATGTTATATCAGTATTATAATTAGAATTTGCCGGGTATTCATTTAAAATTAATTCATAAACAAATACCTCATTTTTTTTGGCTACACTAGAACGACCGTTCAAAACTTCTCTTATTGAGAGTTTTCTGTCAGATGTGATATTGCAAGTCGGAAAACCTATGAATGTTCCAATTTCTACAGTTGCAATTGCCTGATTCAAATATTTCTCTGCATCAGTTGTTTGTGTTTCGGTGCAACGAATTCTTAGACCGTATGCTGTAACGCTATCGACCTCATAATAGGCTGTATTGTCTGCAAATGTTGTTTCACTAATTGAACCACCGCCTATTGCACCATCTAAGCCTACAGCACTGGTAAAGGCCGTCCAATTTTGTGACCCATTAGAATCATAATAAACATCAAAAAGTTTAAAGTTGTGGTCTAATAATAATATTCGATCAATTGTTTTTGCTTCACCCCAATCGATTAATAGAATTTCCTGGGTGCTATCATCTGTTCCTACGCTTCTAAAATAAGTGATTTTGCTCCTATCTATTGCATATTCTGCGCTTGCATCGCCACTTATTGAACTAGATATTGTTGCACCGTCGACAAGCAGGTTTTTTGACTTATCGAATAATTTGATTCCGCCTGAAATGCTCATTATAAAAACCTCGATATTCCCAAAGCCGTGTCACGATTTTGTTGAACCGTAAAAAGTTCACTTGCTTGGCCTTTTAAATTTATATTTACACTATATCCTAGTGCCGTTCCCGGGTTAACAGTCCCGCCACTAACGGCAAAAGGATTGCCCCGTCCTCTTGATGATCCGCCACCAATAACAATGCCGCTTGCCGTTCCATTTCTCGAGGCTTCGAGAATTCGGTCTAATATTTGCTGCCTTTGACCTGGCAACCCCCCACTGATCCCGGCCACAACACTACCGCCACTTATTGACCCAGAACTCCTTGACGATCCAGCGGATTCACTTTCAATTGCTTGCCTTCTTTGCCTTGCAGCATTGACAAGATTATTTGTCGTTTCTTCAAATATTCCAAGTTGATTTTCTCCAAGTGATGAATCAATATCAATTAAATCTTGTGCCAATCCAGATTCATTGTCTGTTAATTCATCTTTTCTTCCTGCAGCATTTTCTGTCAATTTCTTTTTTAGATCATCAAAAATTGAGAATTGTTTATTTGCGAAATCTTGAACATTATTATTTATATTGTCTAATGATTGGCTAATCTTTTCTTTATTTAATTTTATACCAGTATTAACGTTTTCACTATATGCTTTGCCTGCATCATATCCAGCTCCTCCAAGAACAGCGACTATTGCTTTTCCTAATTCTGAAAAACCAGTTGCTATTTCGCTTGTATTTAACGTGAATGCGCCTTTTATAATTAAAGCAAGTGAAGCAAATATATTTGCAATGCCTTCTGCAAAGCTAACAACAAAAACCTTAATTGCATTTAATGACGATGTGACAGGTCCTGGAAGATTATTAAATGAATCAACAAGGCTTAAAACTGCTTCTTTTACCAAATCAAATCTTGCGACTATAAAAACCGCCGCCGCCGTTAACGCTGTTAATGAAGCAATGACAATGCCGACGGGATTAGCCAAGGCAATAAAGGCTAAACCTAGAGTAGAGACACCGAAAATTAGACCTGTACCTGCAGCACCAACACCAAGCGCCAAGGCTAGGCGTTTTATCAGTTCCTCATTTTGTAAAATGGATTCAGCAAATACTTTTAATCTCGCTGCAGCTTCAGAAATGAAAGGCGCGAATTGGGCACCAATGGCTTCAGCAATATCTAACAAAACATTTTTTAATTGATCTAATGCGCCAAGTCCTTGCGCTGCTGCTTCAGCACTGCCAGCAAATTGGCTTTCCAATTCCTGCAGGATAATTGTTTGAGCCCCGGCGGCATCGCCCGTTTCAACAAGACTCTGAATGACTTGTTTTTGACTTTCTGTGAACGTGATACCAACACGAGATAATGCACTAATTCCTTGAATTGGATCATTTAAGGCCTTGCCTACCTGGATCGTTGCTTCTTTTAAACCTACACCCATTGCCGCCGAAACGTCCACAATCGCCTTTTGAGCTCGAGGAAATACATCAGCGCCAACTTGTTTAAATGTTAATAATAAATTTGATGAGCCAATTACCGCATCATCCGAAAACGTGGATATAGATTGAATTTCGCTTGCTAACTTTTTGACATCATCGGCACTAACACCGGCAACGCCGCCGGTTGATCTAATGACCGCGTTTAATTGATTGCTTACCCGCTCTGCCTCTTTAAATTCATTTACAGCTAAGCCTATAGCCCCACTGAAACCGGCAAAGGCGACGCCTGAAACCTTTGCAATTTGCTTCAAATCCTTTTCTAATGACTTAACCGATAACCCGACCTTGTTTACCGCTTGTTCGGCGCCTGTGGGGTCGCCTGTTAACTTTAAAAGGATTTCATTATCGGCCATGGGTTACATTAATCCTTAATCTTATCGCCTAAAATGCGTTTAGCGGCCATCTTTCCTTGCTTTTGCATGAGCTTCTCCATGGCCTTATCGATTCTATCCTTTTCTTTTGGCGCTTCTTTTTTGGTTTCTTCACTCATCGATTCATTTTCCTCCTCAATCATTTCAATCTCGGGCCTTTGGGTTGGCATTTTTGTACCGTGAAGCATTAGTGTAAAATTCTTTTCATCCCATTCGATTTGCAGGCTTTTTAATAATAAAATGTTTACCTCGAAAAACGTTAAATCCATTATTTCGCTTATTTTAAAATGATATTCCTTCATTAACCTGCAGAATATGAAATTCCAATCAATATCGTCTATGCCTGCTTGACTACATTCATCATGGCTTTTCTGTATTCCGCTATCAACTTTTTTCCTTTTTCCTGTACCTCCTTTGCCAATTCTGGCATCGATTTCGACATATTGACAGCCAAAGCATTGCTCACATTAAACATGGTCAACATATCACAAGGCAAATCTTCGCCTAACTCTTCCCAACTATCATAATGGCCAGGTTCTAAACACAAAAAAAGTGTTTTACATAAGATCACGGAATCTAGCTCGGTCATTTGATCAATGTAATCTTTTCTGAGTTTCCTTTTTTCCTCTATGGTGTGCTTGCTTGATATGCCAATCACTTGACTGTCGATTCTTGCCTGCAAGCCAACGGTGTATTCTTGTAGAGGTATTTGTTTATCTTTTATTTCAACCTTAACCATGATCATTTTATCGATTTGATGATCGTAGAGCGTTTTTTTCTTTGCTTTCTTGCGCATGACATTCTCCTTGTGTTAAACAATGTTAAACGCATTAAATCAGGAAATGGATTGCCTTGGCAAGAATAAAAAAAAACTATGATAAAAAAAGCGAACCAAAGCGAATGAAGTTTATTGGGATACGTCTAACCCAGAAGGAATACGGCGAGGTTTTACAAATGGCCGAGCTATATGCAGAAGGAAATGTATCGTTCTACATACGCTCGGCCTTAAAATTTTATCGTCCTAAGTCAATAATGCTCGAAGAAAATTATTAGGTTTCATCGATTGCAATAATTTCAA
>JAGQHF010000219.1 GCA_020431985.1 Nitrosarchaeum sp.
CAGAGATTAAGTTAGTTGCAAAATATGAGCCAACCTGCATCAAACCTAGGCTTAGCGCGCTGTAAAACAGTGCCATTTTGAAAAGATACAAAGAAGAGGTTCTACGGAAAGGGCTCAACCAGGTTTTTGGGTGGAGATCATGAAGTTCTGAATACATGCTATATTTGGAAATATTCATGTTTTTCAATATTAGTATGTAAAAGAGATTCAAACCAATCATCAAAATCTGGCCATATTCTAGAAAATAATTTAGAGAAAAATATGAAAGAGGATTAACCTCTTCCCATTTCGGCGTACTTTCCTTGGCGTCCTCTAACAAAGAAGATAGTGGCTATTCCACCAAACACCCCACTTGATAGCAGCAATGCACCAACCACACCATCTGCTGCAAATATAGGAGTTCCAGAGCCTGTGCCCGGATTATCGCCTGCTATTTTGACTCGGTCTTCAGCGATTTTGATGTATTCATCAAGCCCTGTCTGTCCATTTGTAGGCAGGTATTGTGCATGTGCAATTTGGCTAGAAGACAATACAAAAATTCCAAGCATTGCCACCGTAGCAAGTATTGTGATTTTTGTGTTCATTAGATAAATTAGGTGAATTATCGATAAAGGCTTTGATGAAATTATGATTTTACTAATCTTTACATACTTTGATGTCGTATAAGTTACATCCTTATGACAGATGAAAATTACGAGTTGTCCAACAGTATTGAAATTTTTTCTACAGATGACGTCAAATTAAAAACTTTGGCAGAAGTTATCTCAAACAAATCAAGTATTGAAATTCTGAATTTGCTTTTTCATAACGAAATGACCGCAAATGAGATTGCCCAGAGGACAAACATGTCATTGCAGCTTGCAAAATACCATCTTGAAAAAATGCAAAAGATTGAGCTGGTCTACATATCAAAAGTGGAAAAAAATTGCAAGGCAAGAGACATGAACTATTACAAAGCATCAAAAATTGCAATTGTAATTACTCCATCAACAATTACTGAAAAAGCAAAACAGAGCAAGATGTTACGTCGTTCATTCCATTCAATTTCTAAATTCTTTGGCATGTCCATACTTTCTGCACTGGCTGCCTTCTCGTTAATAACGACTGAAAGCAGATTTCTTTCTCCTCTCAAAAGTTGGTATTCAGACTTTAGTTTGCCCATAAAGATTTCAGGCACAGGACTTGAAAATTCAATTGACGAGTCATTATACATGGCAAAGACAAAAGTAGATTCGGTTGTAGCGAATCCAGGAGCAGGTTCCGGTACTCCAGTGTTTGATCCATACACCAGCATGCTGAATTTTGGAGGGACAGATTTTACAATAATACTTATGGTGGTTGCTGGAATTGGGGCCATGGTATCATTCGTGGTTTTTAACAAGATAATCCACAGATATCAGAAAGACAATGACGCGTATCTTACTGATTTACTTGATTAAACCAACGCACGGATGATGACTAAACATCCACTTCGTATTAGAAAAATCCAAGTTTACCACTAATCCAACTATACGAGATATCAGATATTTTATATGAGATAAGAATTGAATTCTGCCAGAAGAATAATGGAAGATAATGTAGACAAGAGTTTGCTTGAAAGATTTGAGCAGAACATATGGAGTAAAGTTCCTCACCTTGAATCAGGCAAGGTGGTCAATCCGACGCCACTAAAGGACATAACTGAGGACATTATAGAATGTGCAAAAAATGTGTATAACATCAACCTTTCGGGTTCAGAGTTGCAAGTGTTCGGCAAGTATGATTCAAGTTTATTGACAGGTTCGATCAAGGTTAGGCCTGCGGTACACATAGTTCACGAGGCCATTGTGACAGGCAGACTTAGAAGTGGGCAGACGGTTATTGAGGCAACATCAGGCAATTTTGGCATAGCTCTAGGATTACTGTCAAATTTAGGATTGACAGTAGTTACTCTTGTCTCTAGGAGATTGCAAGAAGGTGTGTTCAAGGAACTGCGAAATGAAAATATTCGTATAATGGATCTTGATATGGATATCTGTCCAGCACCGGGGATGAAGGACAATCCAAATGTTTTGGCTGCAAAGGCAACTGCGGCAAATGTTCGCTCACAGTTATCTCAAATGGGATTCAATCCTGAAATTTTTGATGGAGAGATAACTGAGATAGAATCTCTCCTAGCCAAACAAGATATCATAAACTTGGCAAAATTCCTATCGAAGATTTATGATTGTTTTTGTCCACAACAGTACGACAATAAACTAAACATAGAAGTACACAAAACAGTTACAGCCGCAGAAATTGATCAGCAGTTAAGTGAAACTGGAAATTCCTTGAAAGACTTTGAGGTTGTTTGCACTTTTGGGACAGGGGGTACATCCGGGGGCATAAGCAGATATGTCTCTGAAAAATATTCAAAAAAATCAGTGCACATTGTGTTTCCACCAGCCGGGCAGGACGTTGCAGGTATCAGGACCAAAGCAAATGCAAATGGTTTAACGTATTATACACCTGAGATTTATGCAGGACAGCATGAAGTAGACTTTGAACAAGCTAAGCCTTTACTGAAATATTTTGTTGGCAAGGGATATGACATAGGAGAGAGTAGTGCTCTGGCACTGTATGCCATAATGCAGATGGCAAACTTTGGAGGAGGAGGTAAGTTTGTAGCAATAATTGCAGATGGTATTGCAAAATATAAAAAGAATTTTGAAGCAATGTCAAAACAAAAACGCACACGAGTATCACTGGAAGAAGCTTCTGCAAGCACAGACGAATATGACAAAGTGTTTTGGATTCATACTCAGTATACTCCTAAAGAAGAAGGCTTAGAAGTCATTGCAAAATCGCTTGGCATAGATAAATCAAAAATTGTGGTTCCAAAGGCTCGAACTGTAAATGAGCTGCTGTCAACGCAAAAAATCCCTGAGGAATTGAAAAAAGCGTTAGAAGGTTCAGGAAAATCACTCCTAGTATGCATGGCAGGAAACACCTCTCTCATGGCAGCAAATGTGCTTGGTGCAAATGGCATATCAGCAGAAAGCCTCAACGGTGGAATAACAGATCTTCCAGATGCTAGAACAAAACCAATCCCAGATCTAATTCAAATAGCAAGAGAGTAATTTTCCAACAAGAGTTCCGACATTCGTAATGTGTAGCCAATTTATTGGATTAATGTGTCAGTAGATACAACATTATAGAATATTACGTAATGGAATTAAAAACCAGAATACATCCATTCTATTATATTAATAAATTGAAATTCAAGCATCCAAAAAACAGAGAAGAAATACAATTCTAGACTCGTGTAATACTTTACAACCATCAATAATATCAGGCAGGGACAAAGCCCTGCCAGTTGTAGGAACTATAGGTTTGAGATAACTTGCTGGTATTACTCGTTATGGCTATTTTCAGATAGATTTGAAAATGTGGCATGCCTTATCCATGATCAGACTGCAAGTAATTTCTTGGAAACATTGCAGATACGTTTCTCGCAAGACATTCAAACTGTTAGTAGCATGTAATGTCTACATCTAACAAATGTTTTGGTCTAACAATTCTGGAGCAAAGACACTCGTTACGCAAAAAGGAATACTACAAGGCATGCCACAAAACGCAAATTATTCCTATAACATTGAATGCAGTATCCTAACCATGAGTCAAGAACTCGTACAATCAAGGCATCCTGAGCCTGGAGAACTTCTGGTTGAAAGGTTACCAGCAAAAGAAGGTGTAAAACTTTCAAGTA
>JAGQHF010000042.1 GCA_020431985.1 Nitrosarchaeum sp.
TCCTTGAACAAATGAAGAGTCATCAATGGAGCCATCTGCCCACCAACCAGCATTGTTCTTTATCCATGATGGAATTTCATTAGAACCAGAGCCTTCACCTTGTGAAGTGGGAGGAATTGTCATTATTCCTTCTTTGATTAGATATTGGATTCCTTGAACAAATGAAGAGTCATCAATGGAGCCATCTGCCCACCAACCAGCATTGTTCTTTATCCAATTGGGAATAGTATTAGTCGTTGGAGAGTTGGAGGTGGCTTTTGGAGAACTTGGTCCAATCTCAACTATTCCAGAGCCAATTCCTGCGTAAGTGGGTTTGTAGTCTAGACCAGTCCCAAATACAAGAACGTCAATTCTGTATTGTCCTTCCGAAGGGATATAGATTTTCTGAAGATCAAGTCCTTCTATAGCAACAATTCCAGGATTTTGGGGATCATTTCCATCAAATCTTTCTATTTCATTGTTATTTTCATCAATGAACGATACCGCATAACGTATGTCTTTGATTAGATTTCTATTTTCATCAAAGAAGGTTATCTCAAATGGGACTTCATCTCCTGCACCATAGTTTCCATCCCAAGAGATGTTTACGGTGGTGGGAACTTGTTCGTAGTTTTTGGTATCAACAAGATAGAATTCTGTTGAACTTTTTGAAATTTCATCCTGTGGAATGAGTTTTAGTTTCATTATACCACTGTCATGATTGTTTGAACCTAAAGCATCATTGATTTTTTTCAATTCAGCTTTGGTAATAAGAAAATGAACGATGTTAGTATCTTCGTAAGAATAGGGATCATTTAATAGCGCTCTTTGGTCAATTTCCATTCCGTTGACATATCCTTTGAATTGTTTGCCTTCGGCATATGGAGTGAATTCTTTTGGAACTCGAACCTCCTCGTGTACAACTTGTACCTGATCAATATATTCAGGAGTCCAGTCAAATGGCATATCAAAAGAGATCGAGTTATCAGAAGAGTCATAGCCAAAATTGTCAACCTCGTCATAGTAAGTTTTTACAACAACAGGAATTTCTTCTGCATTTGCAGTCTTTATCATAAAGTCTTGTTCTTGTGCAATGCTTACAAATGTGTCATAACTTAGTAATGTTGCCAATACGGTTCTGGGGCTTGTTGCGCCTTCAATATCTACTCGGATATTATACAGCCCACCTTTGTCAAAAACTGGTCCAGTTATTGTAGGCCTTCCCTCTCCCTGTACATATAGAGCACCTGGTGCAGACGCATGTTCAGAACCTCCATATACGGTGCATTGCCACAACTCAGGTTTTGTACAATCAGGTTTTGGTCTAATGTCAACATTTAACACACCATCCAAATCAAAAAACAAGTTTCTGGCCAAAAGTTCTCCACTTCTCCACACCTCTATTCTGTAAGTTACTTTATCTAATGTTTTATCAGTCAAAGTATCAAAAAATCGTACACTCATGTTTACATCATCGACTTCACCAACCGTAATGTCAGATGGAGTAAGTTCTGTTCTGACGGTAACTTCCATATCACCAAAAGACAAGGCTGGTGCTTGATCACCACCTAATCCATGTCCAAATACGTTAGGTGTTAGCACAGGAATGGTAAATATGACTGCCAATGCCACAAATAATGCAAACTTGTTCAACATGTTTTGTTGAATTTGTCGCTATTTAAAGATGGCATAGATATGCCATAGATGAAATATTTCTGCGTGAAAACTAATGTAAATTTTATTTATGGTGGATATCTGAGATTCTATATGAAGTATTTTTACTCTCTTCTCATCATTCCCTTATTGTTCATACCTGCATTTGCTCAGGAGAATTCCGAAACGTTACCAACAGACAAGGGAACACTCAATGTAAAATTGTCTTATGAGGATATTGCACCAGGAACACAGACCAGACTGAATATTGATTTTATAAATCCGCAAACTAAAAAGATTCAAGAGCATATAGATTATAGAATGAGCGTAACCAAAGATGGCGAGACAATTTTTGGTCCGATACCACTAACACATACGTCAGTTGGTTCGGTAAAGATTCCAGTTGAATTTAATGAGGAGGGAAGCTACTCGATAGACTTTGAAATTGAAGGAATATTATTTCAACCAATCCCCATGGAAAAAGTTTCATTTAATGTAATTGCAGGTCAAGCAAATGCACAACCACCAATTCCTGTGAATGATGGTTCTGAGAAACCAGATGGCGGAGGCTGTCTCATTGCCACTGCAGCATACGGCTCCGAGATGGCACCACAAATACAACAGCTGCGAGAGTTAAGGGACAATACCATAATGTCCACAAAGTCAGGCTCTGCATTCATGTCTGGATTCA
>JAGQHF010000220.1 GCA_020431985.1 Nitrosarchaeum sp.
ATAAAGACATGCTGGACCAAAATATACAATGAAACGAACTTTTGGATTTTCTGCACTATTTGTACTTGTACTAACTATTTTTGTCTCCACTTCTTTTGCTGAAGAGACAAAAACAATTTTTGTCAACTCAAAGCTAGTAGATTGCGTTGGCTTGGCTCCTCAAAAATGCATCATGATAAGAGATTCGACTGACTCTGAATGGATGTATTTTTACAATACTATAGAAGGATTTGAGTTTGAAGAAGGATATGAGTATGAACTACTAGTAAAAATTACTGACATTGACAATCCTCCTGCTGACTCATCATCTCTAAGATATGAACTGATAGATATGGTGTCAAAACAATACGTACCAAGCACCAATGTTAGGCATATCCCATACAAGAATCTCTGCGCACCTGGATTTGTTTCTCTGGGAAACATCTGCGTACTAAATGACCGATGCGGACCTGGGATCTATCCTGGTAAAGTGTGTGAAATGGATGGCATGAAAAAACAGTATCTGAGACCCCTACATCAAGGAAATGCAGGAATCTCTGCCCGTAACGTCATATGCGCAGAACCACTACAACTCATCTTCAAGCATGACATGTCTCCAGCATGTGTAGATTCTGAATCCGTGCCGAAATTACAAGCACGAGGATGGTATATGTCACCTCCAGCAATAGCATGCACGCTGGAATTTGCGCCTGTATGTGGAATTGATGATAAAACATACAGCAACATGTGCATGCTTACTACAGAACACATTGCCCTAAAACATCAAGGGGAATGCAAAACTGAGATTATTCCAACAGAAGCAGATCTAGCACAAGAATATGAAAAAACACAATCTTACATATCTTCAATCTCAAAGGATATCTACAATGGAATGTACAATGGAGTCTATCCTCCAAACGATGCTTTGAGACTACTTGAAAACGGCAAAACACAACTTGCAAATCTTTTGGAACAATACAACTCAATCCCTGCTGATAAAAAAACCGACAGACAGATTGGAATGAAGTTTTCAACGTTGGGAAAAATGGGATTGTCCAGTGTTGACTCTCAAATAAACATGATAAAGAATCAGATAAAAAATACTCCAACAGAAATCACAAAAGAACAACTCCAAACTGATGTTGAAAAATCATTTTCTGTTAAGTTCAATGCAATAAGAAATGTCATAAATGGTTACAAGGAAAGTTTTGAAAGCGATCAATACGTGGGGCTGATGTCTCCTTCCAGCATGAGGACAAGCATTCTGCAGGCCCATTTCAAAATATCTGACCTATATGCAGATTTGGAAGGCAAAAAGGACCTGCTTTCTGCTAGTCTCTACAGTGAGGCCAAAAAGGAGGTACCACTACTAGACGAATCAGTAAAGGAGATGTGGTTGGTAATTAACGACCATCTTGGAATATCATCTGTTACCTCGGATGCATTACAATACACTTGGAAATCTCCAGACAGCTCTGAAAAGGGGTATTCTGTTGAAGAGATTGCCGATGGAGTGTATTGGCTTACTGGGAATGGTTACCAAGCAATGTTTCTTACGACAGGTCAAGGAGTAGTGGCAATTGATGCACCACAGCCAATAGGAGAAAAATACATTGATGCAATACAAGAAGTGACTGACGAGCCCATAACACACATGATTTACTCACATCCCCACGCAGATCATACAGGCGCTGCTGGCCAGATATTCCCTGCAGACATTCAGTACATTGCACACAAACAAACAGCCGATATTCTTGCACAAGAGAATGATCCCAACAGACCTGTTCCTACTATAACATTTGACGATAACATGTATGAGGTGTCAGTTGGCGACAAGACATTAGATCTTTACCATGTTGGAAACTTTCACTCAACTGGTGACCTGATAATCATAATACCTGAAAACAAGATAGCCATGGTGGTTGACCTGTTGAGGCCTGGTGCCGCACCATATCGCGCATTTGCAGTCACTCCTGACATTTCACAATACATCAAAACACATGATATTCTTGTTAATGATTTTGATTTTGATGTCCTGATTTCAGGACACACTGGAATCCTAGCAACAAAAGATCACATAAAAACAAACAAAGAGTTTGCTATGGATGTGATGAATAACGTTCAAAATGCGATATTTCTGTCTGGGCCTGACACTGCAGTGGAAAAATGCGTTGAAATAACCACAAAACAGTGGAATGACAGGCTTGATGGTCTAGATGAATTCATGACGGAGCACTGCCAGGCAATGAAAGACTATCTTGAGTCTTAGCAACAATATCCTTTTGAACAAATTCTCATTCAAGTTTCTTAATTCCTTATTTTAGAATCTAATGTCCATAATCTAACATCTTACAAATTTACTCTATCTATACTAGTTTTTTCTTTACAGCATCATATCTTAGAATCTTAACTTTCTTTTTTGGACCTACTAGTCTTGCCTCAAATATTGGAACATATATTTTTGTAATATCATCCACAATTAGACTCTCGTTAAGGTCTCTTACTTCTTCGAATGTGTCGTGAGACTGTAAGAGTTTTACAAGCTTTTTGATTGCAGTCTCTTCTGTCATCTCAAACTCTCTTACTGTATTTTTCTTTAATACTGCATTTGGGTAGTTCTCAACGTCTTTTGTATCGACCTTGTATGTAAAATCTCTCAGTTCTCCATGGTTGTCTAAGACGATCTCTTTTCCGTTTGCAACAAAAACATGTTCTTCCAACTCTACCTTTACAGTATTTTTTCTCATTTTTGTAACCAGCTTGTTTGAAAGCGTAAAATTTGACGATGGGAATATGCCGTCACCAAAAACTATCTCCTTCACATTGTGTTCTACTGATAGTTCATGCGTGGCTTTTCGTAGAAAATCGGCATTATACGTGCCTGACAAAATCATCAAAGGCTCATAAATCATTGAAAGTGAATGAACATGCACCTCATCTGACTTGGGCGTTTTTAATAAATGTCGAAAGAGCTTTGTTTTATTTTTCTCTATTACATCATTTACCGTATCATTTTTGGCTTGGGGTTTTAGAACGATATTTTTTGTCTTTGGTTTTTTCTTGACATCTACAATCAACAGTATTACTATCTTGTACGTTATATCTAATAAGACACATGAATGTTTTTTAGACTAGAGTTTGAACTATTTACATGGATTTAAAATCGGAGAAATCTATCAGAGAATATGTCCAATCCCTTTCTGATGATGATCTTATAAAATACTACTTGGATGTAGAATTTTCACCGTTCCCTATATTGATCATGGAGGAGTATACACGACGATTCAAGCAAAAGACCAAGTCTGAGATAATCAAAAACATAAAAAATCAAGAAAAGCTAATAGAGAAAAAAATCAAACACCTCAAACGCCTTGGCAAGAAGCAGAAACTCTTTGACGAAGTGGCTCTTGAAAAATCACACGAGTTTATCAACGAAGCCAAGAAAAAAGGTCACAATGTAAGTGACTCTATAGTCAAGAGGGGAACATTACTGAGTACAAAGATACGATCCGGTGCTCTTGAGGGTGTCAAAATGGGCATGAATGCAAGAAAAGCATCTGCCGAAGACAACATTCGCCTTTTAGAAAAACTATCTGATTTAAAAGAAGCAGGCATTATATCGGAGAGAGAATTCAAAGAAAAGAAAAAGAA
>JAGQHF010000221.1 GCA_020431985.1 Nitrosarchaeum sp.
CTTATCAAAATCATCACTCAAACTATCAAGATATGATTGATTCTGCATCCACTGTTGCATCGTTCGGGATTGGTTCATCATATGGATGATACTGCAAATAGGGAATCAAAGGTTGCAACGCATAAAGATTTTAACCGTTTTTTTAACAATGAAGAAATTCAATTTTATAAAAATTAAAAATCCACTCTTTTTTATACCCATCCCAGTTGTTTGAGGCTGATCGTGTCGTTCCAGATTTTTGTCAAATGCCGAATGAAACCTTCTTCAAAATGCATTGCGTAGACATAGTCAGCAGATACAGTCTTGCCTGTCGGATCAACAGGTCCGCCTGGCCCGGTTTGTGTACCATGAAAAATAGCATAGGCTGCAACGCAATCACGTTCTTTATCTTCGGCGAAGAATTTAATCTCGTAGTGACCATCAGGCAATGGTGTGAATAAGGACGTCATCCATTCAGTGTATCCTTCAACAGTATTAATGTCTGCAAGTGTTCCCGTCTGTGCTGAAAACGTCGCATCGGAATGACAGTACTTTTTACAGCCTTCCCATCCTTTTCCAGTCTCACATGCATCAAAGAACAACTTTGCCTTTTCTAAGATTTCGCTCATTTTCGCCTATGTTGAAACTCCATTCTCTGCCATAAATCTAAGTTCGCCATACTATTCCACAGATCTAACTACTTTTTAGTCTTGATCTATGGCATTGTTGCCAATAATTGACGCCACACTTTCTTATTAAACAATATTCAAAAACCAATTCTCCCAGAAATAATTTCAAAGCTGTCAAAAGGATTGTCAAATCAATTAAAAACTCAATTTTAGTTTAAAAATTTTCGAGATGTATCTTCGATGAATATTGTCTGATTATTTTGATACCCATAGATGGTTCTAATCCATAAAGATGAATTATTTTTGAAAAGTTTCATTATAACAGAAACAAAAGTCACTTCTTTTCGGGTTCAGCCCCCATTTGGGTACAAAAATGGGCCCACGGGGATTTGAACCCCGGATCTTCGCCGTGTAAGGGCGACGTCATAACCGATCTGGACTATGAGCCCAGAAACCTACCTTTTTAAAAACCATTTAAACTTTGAGA
>JAGQHF010000222.1 GCA_020431985.1 Nitrosarchaeum sp.
ATTCATACGATCTGTCTGCAAAAAAGCTCGCACAGATGTTTGTAGAGAATTTCAAAAAATTCAAGGGCGTCTCGCAGGATATCGTAGATGCCGGACCCAAGATTATTTAGTGATTTTTCGGAAGAATGATACTGAGATCCAAACTTGGACATCTATTTCTTCAAAATGTCTAGTTTGAACCGATCTACTGTAATTTTTTTTGTAATTGACAATCCATTTATTATCGCGTTGAATTTTCTGAGTAGTGAAGATCCGAATATTTCAAGACGGAAACATAATTCGTGTATATCACTCACCACGAGATGTTATTGTTAAACCTGCAGCAAAGATAGTAGAACTTTACGATAGTAACGGAGTATTAACAGAGTCATATACATTGGTAGACCGAGATTTGTCTTGGCTTGAGGATAGTGAAACTGATTGTGCAGAGATCATTTTAGATCTCATGATCAAAAAATAACTCTGCATATATTATTGACAAGTACTTGCAAGCAATATTCAGAACCTATTCTCATAAAACTGTGGTACATTTACTTCTAATCGTTGCCTTTGCAAGTCCAAGCCATAACTTTATCTTCTTTATCTGAAACTAATTCCAATTTACGGAAATAGATGTATTTTTATTTCTTGAACACGAACAATGTTGTTATTGCATCTTTCTACGTGTTGTATTTTTTAACATTTTCATACAATTTTTTATCTATAATATGATGGTTTTTGATTCATTCTGTGCCTTGACTATGATCAAAACCCATTGAACTTTACCTGATGTTCTGGATTATGCTGATTTCACTTTATTGTTTTGAATTTTTTTCATTTGAGAGATCCTTTGACCGTCTCTTCATATTCTATCTTTTCACCGCAATAAGGGCAATAACTCATCGTAAAAAATGCAATGTTACCATCTACACTAATGTCCTTGAAGTGAAATTTTGCCCATTTGATGTTCCAAAGCTGAAAATGTCTATCGTGTTCCTTTAGCTTCTTACAACACCACCATGTTCGGCTCGTGTCTACGTGAAACTCCATAAATTTTTCACATGTGGGATCGTCAAAATGCCTCGTATAGAATACTCTCAACAAATTTATTCAAATTATGATATTCATAAATACTTCCACATATACGTCATAATCTCACATTTAGATAAAATAACGTTCATGTTAATTTAACATTGTTTCAATTAGACCATCAATTTATTCAAATTACCTTGAAAAAAAGAAAAACTAAAACTGTTTTCCAATTTTTTCATGTCGTACTTTGAAAAACAATCCAGCTGCAATTGCAGCTCCTATGCTTCCTCCCATGACAGACACTGCCATGATTAATGGTGTAGGTATCATGCATTGAATACGTTTCAATTCTTTTAAAATAAAACTGAACAATGTTAACTAATCAATTGTGATTCTGATTTATTACATCAATTATTTTCTAATAATTTACTATGTTGTTTAATTTTTCACGTTGAGAATCAATTTCTAAGCTTAATTTATTCAAGAAAGCTCATGAATGATTAATTATGATCACCTAGATGATATGACATGACACAAGCATTTGTTTTGGTCACTTGTGAACCAAATACTCAAAATGATGTTAGTAAAAAACTTCGAAAAATAACTGGAATATCTGAATCAAAAAAAGTATTTGGTGCATATGATTGCATAGCAAAAACCAATGACTTGCCAAATACTGATATTCAGAATTTGGTACAAGAACAGATTCGAACTATTGATGGAATAAAATCAACGCTTACTCTGAACAAAACCGAAATATGATGTAATTTACACCACCTCAAATGAATCCATGATCTGGTTGTGCTCAAAATATTCGTCTTTTGTAAGTTCTTCTGGTGGCTCACCGTAATACAGTATCATGTATAGTCTATTATCCTTGAGAAACAACAACTGTTCTCCATAGTGTGCTTGTGGAGCATCATGTTTAATTCCAAATATTGCCCAATCATTTGATGCAGATACTTGTTTAATCTTAACTTCATCTTTTTCATGTGATGCGGCCTGCCCTATCTGGGATTCAATGTATGATTCCAGATCAAAATCATCCACGACAAGATCAAACACCGCAACCATGAATTGTCTTTCATGATTTTTCTCAACATACATGCCATCGATAAAACCCCTTGACTGTAAATTGTGTAGTTCTGATACCCCCATCTCTTCTATAATCGAATGTACCTCCCATGCTGAGCTTGGTTTTAACACCTGAAATCCCAATTCGTGATTCGTGTACAAATCTCCGGTATCGGCATACACTTGGGGGTCAAAAATGGTAATTTTCCCAAAACCCGACATTAATGCCGTACCGGTACTCTGGTCTGGCATATGAAAATACCAATCTAAACCAAGCCAGACAGGAACACAGGTAAGCATTAGGACTAGACCCAAGCTAATGATGTTGAATCTAGGTTGGTTTGCTGTCAAATTGGATATCTATACACCAATGGAGTAAAAATACCGTGCTAACCGAAAACAAGGTTAACGGGTTTGATGGTGAAATTGGTGGGTTTGCAATGTTTCTGGTTTGAACTAATAGTACAAACTATTTCAAAAAAATAAGAACTCCATTCATAAATTAGCATAAATGGCAAAGAGTTTGGTTAGTGTCTCTGACTCTCATATGCGTTTTCTTTCCTTCTATAATTTATCACTGAAACGTTCTCTGAATTTGTCCACCCTGTCTTGTGTTTTGTATTCTTCCGGATATGATTCTCTGCGGGAGCGTTCTCTCATTTCTTCTTCATGTTCCTTTCTAGCGTGATGCAGCCTATCTTTTTCATGGATGAACTCTTGTCCGCATTTCTGGCATTTTACAATTGTTTTATGGTGCTCATGTCGCACATGAGCTACAAGCTCCTCGTGATTTGAGAATTTTGCTTCACACTGAGTGCAGTTGTTTTTTTTGCTAAATGGATTTTTCATGACTCTACAAATTTATACATGTCATGAATATAAGTATCGGTTAACTTTGTTAAGTGGATAGTGCCAGTTGCCTCATATGACAAGCATGATGTTTGAATCTGACATGACAAGTAAAATATTGACAAGTCACATCCTCTCTTGTTAATGTTCTATACTCTACAAAACCTCACATCTCATCAGGTGGTTTTATCTTTCTAAAACCGATGTATACTCCTATGTCATATACAATCTTTAGGATTCCACCTATAACAAAAGGAGCGGAAATCCAAAGTGATTGAATAATAATTCCTGTAATTGACGGACTTACTGCTTGTGCAATGTTTCTTGATGTGTTTGTAATCCCTGCAGCAGCTATCCTTTCGTCTTCGTCTACTACCGCAACAATGTATGATTGTCTAGTTGGAACGTCCATCTGAGATATAGTCATTCTTGCTAGGTGTAGCCCTAATGCAACATGAAATGTGGGTGCAAACGCAAGCAGTATCAGCAATATGTTGGAAGGAATATGTGTAAAAACCATCGTATTGATGAGACCGATTCTGTCCGCAATGCGGGTTGCTATGATGTATGAGAATGCGGTAAGCACACCTGTTACCGAAAAGATCAGCGATAACATGGTCAAGTCCACCTCAAACCTTGTAAAGAACCAAAACGATATGATGCTTTGAATTACAAAACCTCCTGCAAAGGAGTCAAGCGAAAACAACCCCGAGAGCCTACCAACAACCCTTCTTGATTTTGGTGAAAGCTGCCTGATTGGAGATGTTTTTACCTTGGTCTGTTTTCTGCTTGTTTCTATATCCTTGCTCAAAAAAACATAGAGCAGACTGACTGAAAATCCAGCTACGACATAGATTCCAAACAACGGTTTGAAAGAGTCTATTTGATGCCATCCTGTCTCCTGCAACATTTGTGGCAGTCCTGACAGTAAAATCCCTCCAGACATTGCAAATGTGCCTCCCATGTTGTAAAATGCGTACAGTGTGTTTCTCTTGCGGATGTTTCTGATAGTTTGTGGAAGTATGCCTTGCTCTACTGAAAGAAATGCACCTGTCTCAGAACCTGTTACGTTGATGGTTCCAATAAGAGCTGCTGCCACAAGTGCGAGATAGTTGTCGGTAACCAAGAAAACTGCTCCCGCAATTGACATCAAAATAGCGTAAATGATGAGAATGTTCTTTCTGCCGATTTTGTCTGCATAAAAACTTGCAAATAACGTGAAAAAGACGCTGTTAAGCAAGGTGACAGACAGTATGACTCCTATTAGAATATCTTCAAAACCAATCTGTTTTAGATAAATTGCAAGAATGATACTTAGAAACCCATATGAGAAAGTCCTTACCATCCTTGCAGACAGGAGTAACTTACCATCCATTGTTAACCAGTCAAACAACATGAAAACCAGCACTTGCGTGGAATTTAGTTCATTTGATTAGTCTCATAACGTACCAAGACTAAAATTTGGTTTTGAAAAAATTATGAGAAAAGATCTGAGGTATGGCATTGCGTTCTATGAGAAGGCAATTTTTGGCCACTTTCCAAACTTTGTTCTTTGTATAGTTTGTTTCAAGCTTCTTACCTCCTTTGATTAATTATGATCAAGCCTCGTCTCTCTGGAGTCCTCAACGACTGCTGGTACTTGCTCATTGCCCAGTACCACGCAATCTCCAGATCTAGTTGCATGTTGTGTAGTCGATTCATTCTTTTCAACTCCAGTCTTCCACAAACAACCAAGACAGCCCTCTGATGTCCTCCCAAGAGTTTGCAATACTTGAAAGTTTTACACCTTCTTTTGCTGGTAACCTTTCAACCAGAAGTTCTCCAGGCTCAGGATGCCTTGATTGTACGAGTTCTTGACTCATGGTTAGGATACTGCATTCAATGTTATAGGAATA
>JAGQHF010000223.1 GCA_020431985.1 Nitrosarchaeum sp.
TATGATTGAAGAATCAGGTTAGCGGCCCTTGGGTCCAAGTCAATAAGAAGCGCTCTTGGAATAAGAGGAATTTCGCCAGAACCGTAGCTGGGAGAGAATCTCAAAATTGTGCTGCCGTACCTTTTTAGCACTCTTGACTCGTCTTTCGAGGTCTTTATTGTGGGTTTAAGTGGGTTGGCACCTACGTCAAGTAACAACCTACGGTATGATTCTGCACCCAGTCCAATTCCGCAGTGACCAAAACAGGTCATTAGAACTGGAGCAGGTGGGAGAGGAGCAGATAGTTTGGACATTTCTGTTACGTATATGTTGAAAATTGCTCTTAAGAATTCCTACTGACTTATCTGTGATCCTGTTTTAGATTGAAAACAAAATGCAGAACTCACTAATCAATGAATCACATCTTTTTTAATCGATGTTGTGGCATTCATATGATAGCTGAGACGCATGGAAAAATCGGCACAACTCTTAGAAAAAATCACCAACCTCCAAAATCTTGGAGTAGGGGATTTGGCAAGACTGGAACACCTTAGAAATTCGATTATAAAAAATAGAAAAATTTACAGCTCTGACCTTCAGTACATCAGCTTTCTTGATGAAAAGACCCACAAGGAAACCATACAAGAAGAGAATAACTGTTGGAAGTGTGATGGAAAACTATTACTCAATGCAAAGTTTTGCTCGTTTTGCGGAGTTGATCAGACAAGACAAAATTTCGAGGTAGACGTTGTTGCTTCAAGAAAAAAGATACAAATCAACCCAGTCAGAATAATCTCAAACCTGCAATCATATCAAATTTTGACAGTGTTTGGCGGACTGGCATCGCTTATTCCTATTTTGATTGCGTTGGCAAACCTGGAGAGAATTTTTGAAATCATTAATTTCTATTACGATGTGGATTTAGCTAGATACAGCGCGGGCTTTGTTGGTGTTGGGGTGGCATCAGCGGTTCTGTGTATATTTGATATTGTGATTTCGTTTTTGATGAAAAAACCAAAAAAGATAGGAAAGATTTTGTTTTTTTCATCATTTGGTATTTTGGGTTTGTCTGTAATGACAGGGTCAATAGGATTTGCAATGATTTTGGCTGCAGGAATATTTGCGCTAAAACAGAGAAGGTATCTGTAATCAACTTGCTATTTTTTTCAAAATAAAACACTAGAAACGCTACATTAATTCATAAAGATTTGTCATTGTTAAGGGATGGCCACTGGTTCGACTAAAGCAGTTTATGCTGCATTATTTGGAAACCTTGGAATAGCTGCAACAAAGTTTGTTGCAGCGGCAGTAACTGGGAGCCCCTCCATGTGGGCAGAAGCATACCACTCATCCTCAGATACAGTAAACCAGATTTTGTTGCTTGTAGGAATCAGGATAAGCGTAAAACCTGCAACGTTTTCTCATCAGTTTGGGTTTGGGAAATCGCAGTTTTTCTGGTCTTTTGTTGTTGCAACGATGATTTTTGGCATATCTGGCGTGCTTGCACTGGAACAAGGGTTTTCATCACTGCTGTTTGGCAACGAGTATCACGCTGAAAACCACATGATAAACTATATCGTGCTTGCAGTGGCTGCGGGTTTTGAAGGAAACGCCCTGAGAATCGCATTCAGGCAATTCAAACAGGCAATTATTGCCAGAAGTGACAACAAGCCAAAGAAAATCAGATTCAAGAGCCTGCTATCAGAATTTAAGGAAAGCAAGGACCCCACAATACTTACCGTAATTGTAGAAGACTCTGCTGCCCTGCTGGGAATAGCAATAGCTGCAACAGGCATACTTCTTACAGACATTACTGAAAATACTGTTTATGACGCAATAAGCTCAATAGCAATAGGCTCTATTCTCATGATGTTTGCATTCTTTTTGGCAAGGGAGAATCGAGGGTTACTCATTGGTGAATCAATCGACAAGCAACAATTCGAGAAGATCATCAGAATTATCGAGGGCATCCCCGAGGTCAACCAGTTAGTTACGATGAAGACAATGCATTTGGGCCCAAAAGATGCATTGATTGGGATCGAGGTGAATTTGGTGGACGGACTGGACACAGATAAAATCGAGCAGGTCACAGACGAAATAGAGCAAAATGTAATGAGTGTGCTTCCCGAGGTCAAAAAGGAGCATATATTTGTAGAAATAGAGAGATAGTTTTTTTGGCATTGCAATGTATTTTGGAAATTAGTTAAATTCCAAAAGAGTCCATATAGAGTGTGACCTCAGAGAACAAACCCAAATCAGAAAACACGGGAGAAAAACTATCAATCTGTGATATTGTGAAAAACGATACTTCCGAGATCATAAAGAAAATGGAATACCAGATGCCTTCGATGTTTCAAAACTATTCTGACTTGTACACTGCATATTTGCACATGTTTGATGACATATTGGATACATGCTACATTACAGAAAAGGAATTTTTTGACAAATTGAATATAGACCAAGGAATACTACAACAAATAAAAGAAAATTCTGAAACTGTACGGAGCTATTATTTGGACAATATGGACATGGCACAAAAGTTCTTTGATGAATACGTCAAGATTAGAATTGACGCGATAAAGTCATTTGACAGGTATGTTCATACCATGATGGAGGCATATGCCA
>JAGQHF010000224.1 GCA_020431985.1 Nitrosarchaeum sp.
GCACTCTTGTAAACACACGTACCTCATTATAAACACACGTATTACGTATTGCACGGTGGAGACTTGGGCATGTCTCAACATGTTTCTAGACTGAAGTGTTTCACATCTTAACCCCTAACCCTAACCCCTAACCCCTAACCCTAACCTCTAATTAGAAACACACGTATTATGATTGGAGCGTAGACTGGAGATGATAATCTTTATAACATATAGTCAAAGACCGCATTATTATGAACGAACAACCAAACCCTAACCCTAACCCTAACCATTCTGATTGGATAGAGGAGAATCGGGCATGTTTCAACATGTTTGTGAGACTGGGATTGATTGATGACCTTTGAACTCTATGGACTCATGCGAGACCTCATTATGAACACACGTATTACGTATTGCAATGTAGAGCGAGGGCATGTCCCAACATGTGGATGAATTAGATTTCACTCTTGACCTAATTATGAACAAACAACCAAACCCTAACCCCAACCCTATATAAAGGGTTGACATTTTCAGTTTATTCGCATTATTGTAAGAAACGTAAAAATAAACAAAAAAACAATATTAAAATACAAAAAAAAAATATGAAGGCTGAATCTCAACAACCTGGTTCCCCCAGCGATTTCTGGGACTTTGTACGGGCGATGGACGAAGTGGCCAAGATGGCGGCACAAGAGATAGCCAAAGAGGAGCAGGCCGAGCTGGACGACGTCAAAGAAGTGTTGGCCAAGATAGTTTCTGAGGTGGCCAAGATGAACGAAACGGCTGTGGTCAAGCCAGCAAAGCCAATCTTGAAGCGGCGGCAACAAGAAGAAGATCAAGAGCTGGACGATGACTCCCTGCTCATAGTCGCTTTGACACGGTGGGAGAAGAGAAATTCAAAGCGAGTCCGCTTTGCCTAATTAGCACATTGACATTTTTTTAATTACTTTAATTAACTTTAATTAAATAAAAACTAATTACTAACTAATTAACTAATTATCTTTTGATTTTTTGGGAGGGAGGGAGGTAGGGTTAGGGTTAGGGTTAGGGTTAGGGTTAGGGTTAGGGTTGTCTTGATTACTTTTCTTCCTGTAGATTTCGTTTTCTTCCTTTATGTTTTCCTCTCTTTTCGTATTGCATACTTCGCTTGCCGGCCTGAGTAGAAATCAAGACTCTATATTCCCCATGTCTGTCCGTCTGTCCGTCCGTCCGTCCGTCTTTGTCCGCACGAAATCAGCCGAACCGTTAGAGCTAGACCCTTGAATGGGGGGTGATTCGTGATCAGCGCATCGAGTTCTCCCCGGACACCAAGTTTGGTGACAATGGGTGAAAATTTTTTGACCAATGGTACCCAGCTCTGGTCAAGCTATATCTTTACACCTGTATGCTAAGTACATGCCCGCACATGTACTAGACACTGAAAAGCATAATGAGAATGCTCACTTGGCAAAGAAAGCATACTTTCAGCACAAAATTGCACAACTAACTTAACATTTGTACTTTAATGCAAGCAAGCAAGCACATGTGCCAGTAGTATATGACACATCAATGTAGGAAGAAAAGTAATCAAGGCAGCCCAAAAAGTCTTTTTTGCGCGAGTCGAAGACTCGCGAATTTTTTTTTACTCTGCAGACGTGCACGCAATGACTCTTTCTGCAAGCACTTGTGCAGATATAGACTGACTGCATGCACATGTGCCAGAATATAAACTGACTGCAAGCACGGTCCGTCCGTCAATCGGTGTCCGCACGAAATCGGCCGAACCGTTAGAGCTAGACCCTTGAATGGGGGGTGATTCGTTATCAGCGCATCGAGTTCTCCCCGGACACCAAGTTTGGTGACGATCGGAGAAAATTTATTGACCATAGGTACCCTGGCTTGGTCAAGCTATATGTTCGCACCTATATGCGAAGTACATGCAGGCACATGTGCTAGATGCTCAAAAGCATAATGAGAATGCGTACTTGGCAAAGAAAGCATACTTTCAGCACAAAATTGCACAACTAACTTAACATTTGTACTTGTATGCAAGCACATGTGCCATTAGTATATCACACATCAATGTTGGAAGAAAAGTAATCAAGGCAACTCAAAAAGTATTTTTTGTGCGAGTCGAAGACTCGCGAATTTTTTTTTACTCTGCACACGTGCAAGCATTGACTGTTTCTGCAAGCACTTGTGCAAATATAGACTGTGAATGTATGCAGGCACATGTGCTAGAATATACTGTGACTGCAAGCAAATGTGCTAGTATATAACGTGACTGCAAGCACATGTGCAAGTGTCGATTCTGACTGCAAGCACTCTTGTAAACACACGTACCTCATTATAAACACACGTATTACGTATTGCACGGTGGAGACTTGGGCATGTCTCAACATGTTTCTAGACTGAAGTGTTTCACATCTTAACCCCTAACCCTAACCC
>JAGQHF010000225.1 GCA_020431985.1 Nitrosarchaeum sp.
CTTACCTTCAAAATTTACTGTTTCATCAAAAATGTCTCCCACACTAAGCCATGAATCAAACTTGGGTGCATCAGATGGAACAAAGATGTTTCTGTCGTTGTCTATTCCAAATATTTCAATTGCAAAATGATACAATCCTGCCTCTAACAAAATTGGAGCTCTTACACTAATCTGGTCATTTGTGGATGTCCATCCTCCTTGAAATGGTTCTTGGTCTCCGTATACAACAACGTCATTTAACGCAATAGGTTCAGGTTGAATTTTTATTGTAAGATCTCCTGAGTGAGTATGAAACAGATTTCTCATCAGCAATTCTCCATTTTTGTCAACAGTCACAAAAAATGATGTATGTTTGATTACTTCGTTTGTCTTTGCATCAAACAGACGCAGTTGTAAAAACGTGTCACCTACAGTATCTTTTGTCAGAATTGGAGGGCTGATTTTGATAAAAAGACTGGCATCTCTATCTCCTACACTGGCTGGAGGAAGATTCTCCTGAGTAAAGCCATCGCCTTGCACAGGTATGGGACCATATGCATGAACGACAAGAACTACAAATAGAACAGTAAAAATTGTCTTTTTATTCATCCACTTTGATTCTTTCATTTCTTTATCTCCTCATATTCAAGCGATCCCTGGGGCTTTAAGATGCTTAGCGAGATAGCATGATCATCAATCATGCTGCCAACCCCTATGGATACATCTTTTATTCTAATTTCTATGTCTTCAAGTTGTTCATCATCAATATTAAATGATTCAGACAACAAATTTTTGACCCTCATTTCGGTGTTGGATATTTTATTTAGTTCCGACTGGAGCGTGACATCCAGCGTTGTTCTAATCATATCTTCGGGAATTTTCTTGGTTCCGTCTTGTATGATGTAAAAAGAAATCTTTTCGTAGACAACCTCATGTGGAAGTGAATCTAGTGCATTTGCAGTATAGAATACCTGCACTTCCAGATGTTGATTATTTGAAGATGTCGTAATCGTACTAGGCTCTGCTACATTGTAGGTTTGTGGAACTGTTACTAAAACAAATCCTTCAACAAGTTCAGTCCTATCTTGCACACCTGATACTCTTTTGATGTCTTGGCAGTTAATTCCAGTAGACTGGAACGTGTCTAGTGTTAGTAGCGTGGCATGTGATTCTAGAGAATTATTCATCGAGACGTTCCAGAAAAACGTTGTGCTATTATGATGCTTGTTTAGAATGCTTATGCTTGTATCATAGTGACCCGGTCTCAACGGTCCCTCATCACTGAAGATGGAACCACAAACAAACTTGGCAACATAGAAAACATCATTATTAGTTGACGTATTTTCTTCAGCTAATACGCCAGAATTTGTAATGGTTAGTGTTGTTACAAGAAATACCCACAGACTGATCTTATGTAAATTCAAAGATACTATTTCAAAACATCGTGTAGATTATATCTATATTGATTTGTTCTTTTGAACGCTCATCTTATTTGACATTATAAAGTTGATTTTGATATTTCTATAATTAAGATAAACTTGGATTATTTGAGATCAAATTCCAGACTTCATTATGTCGCTACTAACCAATCTAATTTTTTGAGCGGTATTTTTTACTTCGTCGGGAGTCATGGGTTTTCCCAAAGTAAGATAAATTGTGAGATTTGGCAAATATAGAATCATTTGCTGCATTCTTTCTCTAGTAATGTGAATGTAGTTGGTTTTTCCATAGGCCTCATCAAAATGTCCTCTAGTGCTTCGTCTCACTGCAAGCTGTTTGTAAAATGCTACTCTGTCTGGATCAGGATCCATTATGGTATGTGCAGCTGAAGATTGGTCCAGCAAAACATTCCCTTCCAAATCAATCACGCCCAAATGCTGGATCAATGAATCTATTTTGAAAATCTCTTTTGCCAGTCTTTGAGTTTGTTCTGAAACCAACATGTCGTGTAATGATGGTTTTAGATATAGATATTCTCAGTAATAATATTTCACAATTCTATAACTAAATTCTAATCAATTATAGATCAGAATTTAGCTATATGCAAATATGCAATTGTAACTTGGCAATAAAAAACGAAGTCATGTTTGTAGCTTTACAATCGTTGTTGATCTTCTTTGATTATTCTGTTTATTCTCTCTTTTGCTTTTGAAGAAACAACATTGGTATCAAACAAACTAAGATACCGTCTATCTTTTTTCTCGCTTTTCATCTGCTGATTCAAAAAATCAATTCCTCTCCTATGAATTCTAAGCTCGGTACTGGTCACCTTGGAATATGCGTTGATTATCTTAGAATCAATCTCCAGTATAGTCCTCTCAATTTTTAGAACTTCCGACATGGGTTTTGTATCATCTAACATATTTCTCAGTCTAGTCTTTTGTGCCTCAAGGCTCATTATTTGACGCATTACCATATTGGAAGGATCAAGACTTGTTCTCTTTGAAAATTCGTCAAAGAGAAACTGGATATCGTTGTTTATTGTAGCACGATTAACTTTCATCATGTCAGCAATTCTTCTTGCAGAATAACCATATTCAAAATGAAGCTTTGCTACCTCGTTTTGCCTCTTGCTTCTTTCTGTCTTGTTGTATGGTCCGCCCCTTTTGTTTTTCCTATGTTCATCTTTGTTACCTTCGATTAAAAATTCTGGAGTCACCTCAACATCAAAATCAAGATCTGTAGCCAAGTCTTTTGTTGGATTTGCGTGAACTTTAGTTTTCTGTTAACAAATTTTACAAAGTTAACGTATCATGAATTAAAAAATGGCATAGTTTGGCATAGTTAGAATCTGATCATTTTCTCATACGTGCTAATTCTCTTTGCAATATCTGATTTTTTTACCGCAAG
>JAGQHF010000043.1 GCA_020431985.1 Nitrosarchaeum sp.
TCTGTTTTTTGTTTAAATCGCCTGACAACTAATCTAAATCATTGGAAGAAAAATCCTCCAAAGAGCTTGTTCCACTTTTTTTCGGCAATACCGCCAATACTTATGATAGTGTGGTAATGTGGGCAACATTTGGAAAGGACAGGTACTGGAAAAATGAGATTCTGACAAAAATTGAAAATCCTAGCTCAATTTTGGATCTTGCATGCGGAACAGGCATTCTTACAAGAAAACTAGCAAGAATATTTCCCAAGTCAAAAATTTTAGGAATTGATATCTCGAAAAATTATCTATCTGTAGCTGAAAAAAATTCCTTATCATTTCCCAACATTTCATTTTTGCTTTGTGATGCCGAAAATCTAGATTTTGACAAAAAATTTGATTGTATTTGCTCTTCTTACATACCCAAATACTGTGATCCTAAGATCCTAGTCAAGAAGATGGTTCTACACCTAAACACGGGAGGAAAGATAGTCTTACATGATTTTACCTATCCAAAAAACCATCTAGTACGGATGCTCTGGAACTGTTATTTTGAACTGCTGAATCTTGTAGGATCTTTCACTCCTTGGAAGTATGCTTTTAAAGAATTACCAAAACTGGTCAAAAATAGCAACTGGACAAATTCATACAAGTATGAGCTTGAACAATATGGGTTTGATGTAACACTACAAAACCTTACTTTGAATTCCTCTGCAATCTTAACTGCACAGCACTAATCCTTCTCAAATCATACTAAATTCAAGTTGTAATATCTAACAATGAAAAATACCAGAGTTGCCAAGACAACACCTGCTGTAAGCAGTTTTAAGAACAATTCCTTTCTGCTAACCGCATTTTCGTCTGCATTATTTTGCTTTAGAATTTTGTATGGTCTTGACTCTCTGATCAACGCATAGGTGATCGTAGCAGTAATTCCTGAAATAAGTACAGTTTCTGTTGATATCAAATTTGTTTGTATTGCAGAACCCGCAAATACCGGTAGTATTCCCCACGAAAAAACTGTAGATGCCTTGTTATGGAATTTGCCATCGAACCACTCTAGGTTATACGCAAAAAGGAAGAATCCTTCCAGTATGCCAATAGGAAAAAGCAATAGCGAATCCAAAAAAGCATAGTAGATGCCTATTGCAAATGCAACTCCTAATGAACTCATAGATATTATCCATGTCCTTCTTTTTGGAAGCTCACCCCATGGTTTTGTTTTTCCTCCCACTGCATCAAGAAGATGAGCACTTACTCCTAGCGCCAAAAAATAAATTAAGCATATGGCTATTATCCGCTCTAATTCTAGTTGTCCAGAAATAGCTCCTAATGCAGCAAAGCAGGTAACAATTGAGGTGTATGGAAGAAATAAAATTCCAACACCAAGTCTAAATTTTTCTGGTCCAAACTTTGGCACAAACCACTCAGACATTCGATTATTCTGCAACAATAACCATTATGGTTTCATATCTTATATGACCAACGTTTCGATGATGCTAGTTATTTAATAGAAAACACACTAATTATTATGGAAAAAAAATATCGTCGGTTTATTAACGAAGGAATGAATGAATCCCTGGAAAAAATTCCATTTCATCAGAAAGCTCCAATCAAACGGTTTTCCATGCTAAACAAATCCATGGTTCCTGAATCAGACACACACATCGCAGTACATTTTGTCAATGCATCACAAAAGATTCCAAAATACAGCCAATTGCATAAGCACAACCATGACGAAATAAACCTGATTCTTTCTGAAGATGACACATTAAAGTATAAAATTCAACTCGAAGGTGAGACATACAGAGTCTCGTCTCCATCATCAGTATTCATCCCAAAGGGAGTTAGACACAGCGCCGAAGTAGTATCTGGCACAGGCATTTTTGTGTGCATAATATTGTCAGATGACTATGATTCCTCGGAATAAGCAGAATCATCTATTCTGTTTGTACTGTTTCAAAAATCTAGGCTAAGGTTTGCTTTCCAAGTGGATTTGTGACTTGTAATCTTAAGCATTCTTTGTTAATGCGAAGCCGGCAATTGATGCAATAGCGATTTTACCATCATAACCTTCTCTTGTCTTTAACCAGGCAAGAGGATTCTATAACATCATACCTATTGAAACTATGACTATGGTAACCAATACCGGAGACAGCCCAAATACATACGTGGTTAAAATAGTGTGAAATTAGTAAAGTAGGTTAATCATGATTTTGTAAACTTTGTTTTTGTCCGCGCCTACCATTTGCTCATACATGTCAGGCTGATTGAATTCTCTTTTGGATCTCTTCGACTTTCTTTTTAATTGCATCAATATCTGTATATTCTGCCGTACGGTCAGATTCTGGACTCTTGACTATCTGCTGCTTGATCTCTTTTGGTTGGTCATCACTTTTCTTTTCTGTTATTTTGCTTACCTTTGCATGTGTAACCAGATGATCATAAAGATCGGTTCTGGACTCAAAGGTTTGATTGCAATAATAGCACTGATTGACCACAAATAGGGTTGTTTTCATTCAAAATTAAGGATTTTCAATTTTACTAGTCTATTCGTTAAAATCTAACAAGCTCTCCAAGTCGGTTTCAATCTCTTTTGGCATTCCATCCCACCAGTTTGTCATGGAGTCTGTGATTTTTGTTCTGCATATAGATCTTTCTAAGTGCAAAAATGATCTCTCGCCATATCAAATGACTAGAGTTTTTTTAACAAAGTAAATCTTGTTTTATCCGGATCAATCTCTTCATGCATGTCCACATTGCTAACGATCTTAACTTTGTAATTCATCCATCGATTCTTCATGTTTCTGAATTTCCGATTTTCGTCTATCTTGGATTCTGACTCTTCATATCTCTCACAGTTCATGATGTATTTTTTTGCAACCCTATACATCTCAGATACGCCTTTCTCCAATGTAGCATCATCAAGGTAGTTTAACAGCTGATGAGTAAATACAAAGTCTACTGCAGAGTCTTCAAAGGGAATCTGTGTAATGGAGCCCTTCTTGAATTCTGCACCTGGCTGCTTTTCCTTGGCTATCTTCAGGGCCGTATCGTTAAGGTCTATGCCAGTAACTCCAAAAGATTCAGGAAACAGTCTTAGATCTATTCCGGTACCGCATCCAATCTCGAGTACGCTGCCGCATCGCAGAGATATTGCCAGATCTCTTACAAACTTTGCAAATTCTTCATTATACCTAGCCTCATTCTCAGACGCATACGTGTCCCAGAATGGTTTGTCATAGTCCATTGCTTGTTCGGATAATTTCTGCTATTTGTGGCTTAGTGTTGGCATTTACACGGAATCAATTTTGTGTCAAATGTACAGTCATGGGGGCCGTCTGATCTGCCATCTGTTGGAATCTCCTTCATACAATCTTCATGTCGACCCTTTCTGCAAAACCAACAGACATCCTGAGATTCCCCTGTCGAACAAGATTCCATGATTATACCTGCAATTCTATAGGTAAAAAAACTTCGTAAAGTCAGATAAACGTCAACCACGGCAAAAATCGCTCATCGGTGCCCAGTGCTACATCCAAAAATGACTTTTGCAATACCTTTGTAACGTGTCCCATCTTTCCATTTCCTATCTTGACTTTATCGACTTGTATGACAGACTTTACCTCTGCTGCAGTACCTGTCATGAAAATTTCATCAGCAGAGTAGAGATCATCGCGTTCTAGGTCTCTTTCAATCACAAACCCTCCATTCTCCTCTATGATCTGAATGACACTGTCTCTTGTAATTCCCTCTAAACCTCCAGCAGACAACGGTGGTGTCTGAATTACATCGTCTTTAACGACAAAGATGTTTTCTGCACTGCCTTCTGCCACTTTACCACTGCTGTTGAGCATGATTGCCTCATCGTATCCATTATCAAGTGCTTCCATCCTTGCAAGGGCTGCATTTGCATAGTTTGAGGCGGCCTTTGCCTGCATTGGTTGTGAACGTGAGTCGATTTTTATCCAGCTTGATACTTTGCACTTTGCTCCAGAAAACTTTCCAGCTTTTGACTCGCCCATCTTCCATTCCCAGCAAGCAATTGAAACATCTACCTTGTTTTGCACGGGAGTAAGACCCATAGTTCCATAGCCATAGTAAGCCAAAGGTCTGATGTAGCATTCTTTCAATCCACTGGCCTTTACAGTTTCAATTATTGCATCAGTAACCTGTTGTTTTGAAAATTGCATCTTCATGGAATAGAGCTTTGCTGATTTGAAGAACCTGTCCATATGTTCGGGCAATCTAAAAATTGCTGAACCTTTTGGCGTATCGTAACACCTTATTCCCTCAAATATTGATGTTGAATAGTGCAATGCATGTGTCAGAACGTGAACCTTTGCGTCCTTGAATGGCACTAGTTTTCCGTTCATCCAGATCTTACCCGTCTCTTGCATAGGAGGAGGAAAAATAACTACCAATTTAAATAATATTCTTTGACATGAAACTGCAAACTACATATCTGATTAGTAGCCAACCCCTTTTATGGAATGGATCATGGGTTTTTCCGCAATTGCTCTGTTAATTCTAGGCTTGGTAGGTCAAGGATTTGAGATGAGAAAGATTAGACTTTCTACGTACCGGGATGATGAGCTTGCATCTGCAAACATTTTCATGAACAAAAGGAACTTCAAATGGTATGGCATTATCGGAGTCGGGATTCTCTTGTGGTATGTGGCTGAGCGTATGTGATTAGATCTATATAGATCAGCTCTAAATACTAGAAATTTGTACTTTATTTATCGCGTGTTTTGGGTAACGCCGGACTAAATCTAGATAACGGTCCAAGAACAAACCCATTGGGCGCTACTGGTGAAAATCAGTACCGCCTGCTTTACACTAAACAAAATTTATTTCTGATTTTTCTTGATGCACTGCACTTATCGCCTTTCTGATGTTTTCATTCGAATCCTCTATTATGATGATTATTCTTGAGGTTTCTTCCTGTGCATCCATGTTTAGTATGTTCAGACCTGCTTCACCTACTTTTGCACTAGTTCTTGATGCTACTTGTTGAACCCTCCACATCTCATCTCCAATTAACGTGATTACTCCCCTGTTGTAGGTTATTGTAGCAAGCGGATCAAATCCTAGAAAATATTTTTCATTTCTGTTTACGTAATCTCCGTCCAGAAACAGGACTCTTGAAAATTCCAATCCATCCTTCGTAAATGGAGACAATACAATGTATTCGCTGTATCTTTTGTCTTTTTCCAGCGAGGTCAAGAGTCTTTGCACGTTGCTTGTTTCAATCCTAAATATCGCACAATTTTCCTTTCCTGTAACAATTTTGATAGGATGACCGTTTTCATCATCCGGAATCCTCTTAATTGTGGTTGTTTTAGTTGGGTCTTTCATGTTTGTAACAATGATTGGCATGTCCACTCCATTTTCTAGAATCTCTTTAATGGCGATCGGATCTAAAATCTTCATGCCAAACATTCCAGCCAATCTCGCCTCATTGTATGATAATTGACTCACTTCATCCAGTCCAGAACTTACAATTTTTGGATCAGCAGAGACAACCGCACTATCTTTTTCAAAGTCTATTCGTGTGTCATACTTTTTGTAAAATAAAATTCCAAGATCAGCTGCTGTTCTATCAGAACCACCTCTTTCATATGTGGTGACAATTCCGTCTGTTGTCTTTCCTATGAATCCCCCAATTGTCACGACTTCATTCTCAGATACCATTCTTTCAAGCACACCCATAGATTCTCGTGACTTTGCTGCAAGAAAATTGGTTGATTCAATGTTGTTATCGGTGATTATTGGCCAGTCCTCATAGCTTACAGCCTCGCTTTTCATTCCATTACTCTGCAAAACGTAATGCATTACATGTGACATCAAAATCTCTCCAGAAAAAGCCAGCGACTTTGACCTTATCTCATTTGCAAATTCTCTTCTCTTAAATGCCTCATCAAGTGCAGTTTGCGCCATGTCTAGACATGATTCTATTGTCTTTTTGCACTGCTCCTTGAACCTGTCATCTACCATTTCCAGAATATGCCCATACGTTGTTCTTACCAGATCGAGGCTTGCCATTGAGCCATTTTCAGCGTTTCTGCCTTCCTCCAAAATAACATCCGTGAGAGATCGCTTCTTGTTTCCATCCATGGTTAGCGGAGCTGAAAATACTGCAATAACCTTTGAATTCTTTCTCAAATCCGTGATTCTATTTATTATAAGTGAGATTGTCTCTCCATTTGGGCCAATTGCACTGCCGCCAAACTTTGCTACGACTAGTTTTTCCATGATTCACTAGAAAAAAATTGTAGGTTATCTATTAAGCATTGGATTCCTAGTCACTCAAATTAATTTTTTTATCAAGTCTGATGCTCTTTTAGCACCATCTGTTGAAACTGGGTTCCTATTTTGTTGTAATTTATCACCAATTATCTTTTCTAATCTGAACACATCTTCAAACTCAAACCCTTCATCTCTTGCATTGTCTTCCTGCTCAAAATGTCCTTTGATCGGGATAAATATTCCAGGTGTTCCATAAGCATTGGATTCATCAATTGTTGATTTTCCTGCCAGTGAGACAACAACGTCTGCGGCATAGATTAGTTCATGTAGGTTACTTACATACCCTAAATTTCTTATGTTTTTTGCAAACTCTTTTTTCAGTGACGGCCCAGAAACCACTACTATTTCTATGTCATTTTTAATTTTTGAAATTGCATCAAGTGTTTTTTCAATCAAAAATAAACCTGCATCTGTTCCTCCAATAGATACTAGAACTGTTTCTTTCTCGAACGAAAACTTTTGTCTCAGCTCTTCCCTGGTGAATTCTGTTTGTCTCACAATAGGCCCTACCCGGTTGATGTTTCCTGTACTGTCTCCTGATTCTGGAATTATGACAACATCACAATTTTGAATGATATTTTGCATTGATTTGTTCATTTTTCTCTCTATTATGGATCCTATGCCTTTTACAAAATGAGTTTCCAAAATATCTGTAATCAAAACCGTTGGAATTTTATTTTCTTGCGCTACGGTAAGTGAGGCAAAATCCTCATCACTTGTAATCAATTCAGGAGCATCATCATGCATGATTTTTTTCGAAATTTTTTTGCATTCCTTGTAATATTGAAAATAACTCCACAACCATTTTGCCGGCTTTTTCAATGCACCATTTTCTACAACAAATCTGGGAGGACTGTAAAGATCTGCAACATCAAACTCTGCCTCTCTGATGATTCTGGCAGCACTACTGCCTGTTATGAATCTCAGTGCGTGATTATCCAAGTTATTGGCGATTGCAATGTCTCTTGTAGCATGACCAAGTCCAATTGGGCTGCAAAAAAAATCTAGATTGACCATGTTTTTGTAAAACTTTGATCAAATTTCTAGATTTTTTCTTGTCTCAAAGTTTAAATGGTTTTTAAAAAGGTAGGTTTCTGGGCTCATAGTCCAGATCGGTTATGACGTCGCCCTTACACGGCGAAGATCCGGGGTTCAAATCCCCGTGGGCCCATTTTTGTACCCAAA
>JAGQHF010000226.1 GCA_020431985.1 Nitrosarchaeum sp.
GTCACATTTTGAAAAAGAGACATCATACGCATTTGATCAGTTGTTAATTTGATGGATTGTGTCATTAGAATTCCTTTTTATCTCCGAAAAAAACTGTCTCATTTAAACTTTCATTTGAGATTACATAATGACTCATTAAGATTCCCCAGTTTCTGTATCCTTAAGAATTGATTTTATATTTGCGTCACTGATTGATGTAAATGACACGCTTGAAATTCTAAACTGTACACCACACAATTTTCCTAGTGCGATAGAAGTTCCTTGGAAGTTTACTAGAGGGATCTTTTCTTTTTTTGCATCTGATTCAATTTTCTCTGAAACATCTTTGCTCATAGACTGAGATAAAACAATTAGTTTGGAATTTTTTACAGAGTTAGATACTTGTCTTGAACCTATTACCATACTTTTTTCTTTATGGGCATCCTTTAACGATTTTTCTAATATCTTACTCATGTATATCCTAACTTCATTCGTCTATACAGGGCTTTATAGGTTTATTGAAATTTGATTCATAGAAATCAAGATCATATGGTTATTTTAGAAATCCAAACAAGGAGCTCAAAGATGAAAATGCCATGCCTATTTCATCAAGAAGACCAGTTTTGTTTTCTGAATTAGACTCAGATATTTCAGGGATTTTAGCAATAACAGATTCTTGGGTTTCCACAATTTTTGTCAATTCTGGTAATTGGTGGGGAGACTTCGGTACAGTGTCACTCTTTGGCAATTCACCTTGAAGAACAGAAAGATTTTGTCTTGCAGTAACATATGCAGGATTTTTTTTCAAAGCATTTTCATAAAGTGATTTGGCTTTATCATACTGGCCAAGGTTTGCAAGTACATTTGCTTTGTTGTTTAGTGCAGAAATCAACTCAGGATCAAAACTTAATGCTTGATCATAATAAGTAATAGCCTCAGCATAATGTCCTAGTTTTCCAAGAGTAGAACCTTTGTTTACTAAAGCCGCTGTATTCGTAGGATTTTTGGTGAGATCCTTGTCAAAAAAGCTTAGAGAATTTTCAAATTTGCATAGTCGGTATAAAGCTGGCCCCATACCGTCATAGTAATTAATGGTATCAACATACTTGCTAGAGTCACAATTAAGATTGATTTGATTAAGCATTATTCCCAACTCAATATCATCAATAGTCAAATTTTTTGTTTTTTTAGATTGTTCTTTGGATTCAGAATATGTAGATTTAGAAGAGGAATAAGAATTAGTGTTTGAATTGTTTTTTTCCAGAATTGTGTTTTGTGTGGAAGGTTTGCTGTCAGAAGTACTTGTGGAAGGTTTGCTGTCAGAAGTACTTGTGGAAGGTTTGCTGTCAGAAGTACTTGTGGAAGGTTTGCTGTCAGAAGTACTTGTGGAAGGTTTGCTGTCA
>JAGQHF010000227.1 GCA_020431985.1 Nitrosarchaeum sp.
AATGACCAGATTAGTGTAAGAGCTCCGATTTTGTTAGAGGCAGGATTGTATCATTTTGCAATTGAAATATTTGGAATAGACAACGACAGAAACATCTTTGTTCCATCTGATGCGCCCAAGTTTGATTCATGGCTTAGTGTGGGAGATATTTTTGATGAAACAGTAAATTTTGAAGGTAAGCCATACAATCTATCAATTACCTCATACTATGATAAGATAGAGAATTTTAATTTCAACGAATCAACCAAAACGGTTTCCTTTTCTATGCCATTTAATTGGGATCTCTCACGAATAGAAAAACAAAATATCTTTGTCCATCAAGAGATTCATTTTCCAAATTCATTCAAAGAGTTTACAGAGTCCCCTACATACAATGCATCTGTTAATGGATTTCCAGTCACAGGAAGGATGCTAATTGCAGATCCATATTCAATGGAGGATACATTGATACTTCATTATTTAATAAGCAAAGAAAATATCTTGGATATCATAAAGACCATACCCGCTGGTCATAACACAATGGACTTCAAATTATCACCAGACACCAGACAGGCATCTGAGAAAGATTCATTCCAAATCAAATTTGACAGCGGTGCAGTGGCTCAAATACACTACAATTCTGAGATAGACTCGCAAAATAAGGTGCCATTTGACATTACCTTTTTTGACAGTAATGGTTCTCTTCTAAAATTCGTAAAATATGGATATAGAATTGAAGATTCATCTAACAGAGTATTGTACGAGTCACAAAATGCAGATCCAAACATGCCCGGAGTCATGCTTACAGAAGGAATTGACAAGATGGATTTTGACTTCCAGGGTCCCGGAGAATACAAGATTACGCTTGCAATATTTAGTCATGGGTTAGATAACTTGCAAACATTTACAGGTATTTCAAGTGGTTCCTTTAAATTGACAAAGAATGAGCAGGCATCTTTATCCATTCCATCATGGATAAAGAACAATGCCGGATGGTGGTCTGAAGATAAGATAACTGACGGGGATTTTGTGCAAGGAATACAATGGCTTATCACAAATGGTATAATGAAAATACCTCAAACCTCACAAGGAACTACATCTGATGCAGAGATTCCATCATGGATAAAGAACAATGCCGGATGGTGGTCTGAAGATAAGATAACTGACGGGGATTTTGTGCAAGGAATACAATGGCTTATCACAAATGGTATAATGAAGGTATAATCACATTCAGCCTTTCTAAACAATCAAAGAAAATAAAAACAACATAAAAAACCAGATGATCTCATGTAGCATCAACACAATTCTTGCATGTCTTAATTGTTACATTGTGTATATTATCGCGGAGGTAAAAACCCAAAATACAGAGGAAACAGAAGGAAGAAAATACACATGTAATGCATTGTAAGTTCTTGTCTGTTTTCGAAAATGATATCTTATGGAGGTGAATCAAAAATGACGGTTTATGAAATCATGAAAGATGTTGAGAAGAGGATTCCTCACAATACTGGGGAGATGAAAACAAAGATGTTGATTCCCACATACAGGTTTGTAAAATCTCCTGATTTTGCACTTGGCATTATCATAATTGCAATACTTTTTGCAATGATTCTGTTGCCAAAGGCCTTGGCATATTCTCAAGAGGAGATTGACAGAAACGGAATAAAGAATATTGCAGTAACTAATGTCAAGAATAATACAGACAGTGTAACATTTGACTATTGCTTTAACAAGTACAGCAGAAGCATAGCAGGTGCACTTGTAGTGTCAGAGATTGATACTGTTCCAGTACCAATTGATCTTAATAGTGTGCGTTATAGTGACTGCGCCAAGTATGGAGCAACAGTATTATCAGAATCTGGCCACGTATCAGTGACTCTGTTCCAAAAGGATGCAACAGATAATCTGATTTCCTCATTCAATGCAAAGATTCATGGTCTAAAGAACAATCTAGCACAAGTGAATCAGCAGATAAACGGATACAAACAATTAGGTGAGAAGGAAAAAATTCAGCAGCTTACTACGAAGGCAGATCTTCTTGAACAGCAGATAAAGTCTGCCCAGTCAGGTCTGAAAACCTTGATTGCTATGAAAGAAGGTTGATTTTTTCAGACTTTTTTTTATTTTTATCCACAGCAGAATTCTCATTATTTTATCTTAAATGTATCAGGTAACTACAGTTTTGTATTCAGAAATAACGTGAACATTTTGTTGGATTACAAAGTATTCTGAGTCAATGCCTTATTGCTGTAAAAGATGAAAATGAGACAATTGAACAAAATGATGACATCTATTACGACCATATTTAATAAAAGAGCCTTTGCAACACTTACAGTTTTAGATAATTGGATTGATTTTCTAGTTACCACCATCATGGTCTGCTAATCAATTTTTTATTTTAAAAAAACCTGTATGAATCTTAATTTTTTACATGGAGAAAATGTATTGTATGTTACCGTCCAGGTTCGAAGGTACCTGCAAGACATGTCATGCATCAATACATTTTGGCCACATACTATTCTGTAAAATATTATGTAATTATTGCTCGTATGATGCGGCTTGCCTAATACATACAAGGCATGCCACAAAATGCAAACTATTCCTATAACATTGAATGCAGTATCCTAACCATGAGTCAAGAACTCGTACAATCAAGGCATCCTGAGCCTAAAGAACTTCTGGTTGAAAGATTACCAGCAAAAGAAGGTGTAAAACTTTCAAGTATTGCAGGCTCTTGGGAAGACATCAGAGGGCTGTCTTGGTTGTTTGCGGAAGACTGGAGTTGAAAAAGATGAATCCACTACACAACATGCAACTAGATCTGGAGATTGCGTGGTACTGGGCAATGAGCAAGTACCAGCAGTCGTTGAGAACTCCAGAGAGGCGAGGCTTGATCATGATTAATCAAAGGAGGTAAGAAGCTTGAAACAAACTATACAAAGAACAAAGTTTGGAAAGTGGCCAAA
>JAGQHF010000228.1 GCA_020431985.1 Nitrosarchaeum sp.
ATCATGGCACAAGCGCCGCACGAGCCAACAAAAAAGACGCGCAATCTAGTAAAATTATGCAAAGTTGCAGGTATAACGGATGATCTTATAGCCGAAGCGCTCGGCATCACGCGCAAGACAATGCGCAAATATTATTTAGAAGAGCTAACTAATGCAAAGACTCAATTTTTAGCTTCATGTGTAAGCGTGCTCGCTCATCATATTAAGAGAAACAATTTGACAGCAGCTATATTCGCATTAAAAACTCAAGGTGGATGGCGCGAACGCGGTGAGATAATTAACTTAGATGATATTCAACAAATTACACCACCGCAATGGCAGACTCCAAAGCCCCCGACAAAATAGTTTATACACCGCCTTGGTCGGCTTACGTAGCAATACACGACTTGGAATCTACAGCGATTTCAATGACTGGCGGCGTTGGATCAGCTAAGACAGAGGCGGGTTGCTGTTGGAAATGGGATCGAGATTGTCGTAATTCGCAAAGCGTTCACTCGTGGATTGTAATGCCTACGTACGGAAAGATTTTCGATACTGCTATTCCTCGGTATGTAAAGTTTTTAGAAAAAAGATGTGGGCTTAAAAAGCAACGTGATTTTGTAATCATAAAATCACCGTATCCGATGCTAAAATATAAGCCGCATATATTTAAAAGCGAAAGAGAAATACACTTCGTATCTGGATCGAGACCAGACACGATGGTCGGTGTTGAAGTGTCTGACGTATGGATAGACGAGCCTGGGAGAATGTCTTCGCAAGTTTTTACTGAAGTCATGGAGCGTTTAAGATGTCCGGTTGCGAAAGTGCTCCAGGTTTTAATGACAGGATCACCGCAAGGTTTAAACTGGTGGGCTGATGAGTTCGATTTCTGATTTTTGCGATCCGTTTTTTAACCGATATAATCCGACTAAAAAATATCGCAGACTTGTTATGTGGACAGAGCATAACAAGTATTTACCAGACGGTTATGTAGAGCGACTTAAAATTAAGTACGGCAAGAATAAGAATCTTGCAAAAGCACACTTATACGGCGAATTTTGCGATTTGCTTGAAGGTAGTGCGTATCCTGATTTTGATGAATATTCAGATCATGTTCAAGATGTAGCACTTTTCGGACTGCCAACACCAAGCACTCCGATAAAGTTTTCTTGGGACTGGAACGTTAATCCGCTTGCATGGGTTGCATGTTCAAGAGTGTATTTGAACATGGAATACGGCAGGCGATTGAAATATATATTTCACGGCGAAAGTTCTGGGCAATCTTCGCAGATAGAAGACGGCGTGATTGAGTTCGCTTTGCAGTATCCGGTTCATTTGTATGAACATACAGAGATCAGGATTCATGGCGATGCAACTGGGCACAGGCGCGATGTAAGAAAGCGCGGCGATTGCTTTGATGAGGTAATCGAGCAAATGAAAAAGCTTGGTTATAAAAATGTTATTGATGTTTCGCCAGATTCTAATCCTTTAGTGCCGGTTAGAGTTGCGCGAGTGAATTCTCTGTTTTACTCAGATCATATCATTATAGCAAAGCACTTAAGAAATCTTATTAAAAGTTATAACGGCACAGCTTGGAAGCAAGGAACGTTTGAACTTGCTAAGCCACAGAGCGATCAACTAACTCACTGGAGTGATGCAAGTGACTATGTTTTATTTGATCTTTCTGAGTTAGATTCGAAAAAATTAGATTTACCAACAATAGTTTTTTAAATGTCTACACAATTATTTTTAAATCCGCACTTTGTAGAAAACAGAGCAGAGTGGGAAATGTATCGCGATGTATATGAAGGCGATTATAAAACATTAAGATCTGAAATTTATTTACCAAAGTTTGTTGTAGAGTCTACAGTTGAGGGTAAAAAAGCTTATCAACAAAGATTAGCTAGAACATTCTACACTAATCTAATTGAGGGCATAGTTGATATTTGGGTAAATTGGGTCTTTAAAGAAACGATTGATCACTCTGATGTTAAGGGATCTATTTTCACTGATGCAGAACTAGAAAATATCGACGGTGATCAAACTTCATTAGAAGATTTTGCGAAAGATTTTTTTCGCACTATGGTTGTGTACGGGCGAGCTTTTATACACGTCAATCAATCTGATAGACCGGCAGTTTCTAAGCTGGATGATTTAATTAAAAGGCCGTATGCTTCAATAATTAATCCGCTTGAAATTCCAGACTGGATCTATGTTGATGAGCAAAACAATTTGCAGGGCGGGCTAAAAGCGATTGATTATCATTATTTGATTGTAAAACAACGTGAAAGCACCGAAGAAGAGCCGCGAGTTGTAGCGCTTAGAAGGCGATTCTTTGTATCAGAAAGTAAAGTCACTACAATTTTATACCAAGCGCATGAATCTTCTAATAAGAAAGATTTTGCGTATTCCAATTTGCTATCACTTGAGAAATCAAACTGGGATCAGATTGGCAGTGAAGTAGAGCTTGAAATAGATGAGTTGCCGTTTGTTTACGGCGGCGATGAGTCTTGGATTAAGTCTATATCTGGTGAAGCCCTTAGAAGGCATCAGCTAGTTTCATCTGTTGAAAATATACTTCATTTCCAAGGCTATAAACATACAATGATAGCGGGAGACTTAAACCCGAATGTTTCTGGTATTCAAGCTGAAAACACGATCATGTGGTTAAAGGCAGGTAGCACAGTTACAGAGTTATCAGATACTAATCCGCTTGGGCTTTTAACCAGAATTGATTCTACAACAGATCTGATTTTCAAAATGGGCTTAAATCAGGTTAGACAAATTCCAGGCACTTCAAAGGTTGCACAATCTGAAGGTGCAGCAAGAGAAGAGAAAGAACCGCAAGTAGCAGCCGCGAAAGCTGCTATTAGTGAAATCGAAACGGTTTTAAACGGAATGGTTCGACTTTGGGCAAAGTTCAAAGGTACAAATCAAGAGGGTAAAATCAAGATTTCACGCAACTTTACAACACAAGACGTTAAAGAGCTTGCTTTGTCGTTTTCAATTTATAGAGATTACATAGGTAAAGTTGAACCGTGGCTTAAAGCGCATTTAGCTAAAGTTGTGGATCAAGAGGGGTACGATCCGGAAGATTTATCAAATATCAAAGCGGGGATTGAAGCAATTACAGTAGAAAATGATACTGGTAATGTTATCGAGCAACGGCGCAATAGTTTGCTCAAAGGGTTTGCAAATGCTGGTGGTGTAGGTGGCATCAGCGGAAGATAAATCAGTTGCAAAGCAGTTAAATGTAACTGAAAAATCTATTGCAAATTTTATTCAGCAGCTTGAAAGCTTTCTTGATTCTTCAATAACTCAAGTTGTCAAAGATATTCAATCTGGAAACTTAGACACTATTGAAGTTGCTGCTAGATTAAATGGGTTAGTTGGAGCGCTTAACGAACTAGGTTTGCAAAGCGTATTTAATAATATTGCTGAGATTTATGGCGGTGAGTTGGCATTTATTCAAGAATCATTTGAAAAATCTGCTGGCGAAAATGTGGCATTATCTGCGATTGATGTTGATGTAGCAGAGCAGCTTATTGCATTTAATACAGAAGCGTTGTTCTCTCGTGTTGAAACGTATGTTTCGGATGTAAAGAATGTGATCTTTTCTCAAGTTGTAGCTGGTCAGCGGCCTGACATTTCTGGAATAAAAGATACGCTAACACCGAGACTTGCAGCGAACATCGAAACAGAACTAAATACTTCTCTTGCTGGTTTTCAGCGCTCAGTTACGCTCAATAAAGCGGCTGATTTCGGTGTTGAATTATTTGCGTATGTCGGTGGATTAATAAAATCATCTAGGGATTTTTGTATAGAGAGGGATGGCGGGGTCTTTACACTAGCTGAAATAAAATCTTGGGATAACGGACAAGGATTGCCGGCTGATATTTATCTTGGTGGGTATAACTGTAGGCACCGTTTAATTGCTGTATCTGAAGTTAGAGCGCGAGCGCTTGGGTATACAGGATGACAATAAAAATAACTGGATCTCTTATTAAAGAAGCTTTTGTTTCTAATCTTTTTCAAGAGATACAAAAAGCAATGTTTAAAGCTGCATCAGATGCGACTCTTGATATTCATAATCGCACACTCGCAGGTAAAGACAAAAACAATCAAACTTTTAAAGAATATGCTGAAGTAACAAAAGCGCAAAAAATAGCAGAGCATAAGCAATCAGATCCGCCAAATCTAAAACAAACAGGTTTAATGCTCGGCGGTATTCAAGTGGGCAGACCAAAGCAATCTGTTAGAAGAGTTACTATTGATATTTTTATCACTGGTGATCAAGCTGATAAAGCGCGCGGGCATCAATTTGGTATTGGAAGGTTACCGAAAAGAGAATTTTTCGGGCTAACAACTAAAGAAAAAGAAACTTTTAGAAGCACATTAGAAAAACTTATAGATCTCAAAAAGGCAAACTCATGAAATATCTAATATCGTTATTACTGATTTTTGTTTGTATATCAAACGCATCAGCAGCTAATACAGCTACAGCGCAAACTGCTGTGCCTATTAGAGTTGCTGGGTGCGGCAAAGTTACTCCTGTAGTTGTAACCATAGATACCACAAGTTCAGATTTAACTGTGTATGATCCAGCAGATTCAACTTATGCGGCAATTGTTGGTATTTTTGCAGGCGAAGCGACTGCGGGAAATCTTACAATTAAATCAGGGTCCACTACCTTAGCAGTAATTGAGGGGGCTGTAGTTCCTGATTCTCTAGTTGTTCCTGTGAACGGCATACTCGTTATGGCGGCAAAAGGTCAGAATCTTATTTTTAATTCGTCGGTGGTACGCGCTTCAATGATCGTGTATGTCGCTGAGTGCTCATCATTTATAATTAACTAATAGGAAATATGTCTGATACTAACGATAAGAATCCTGAGCCTACTTCTTCAAGTAACGATGATTATAAAGTTCAACTTGAAAAAGAGCGTAATTTAAGACAGCAACAATTTGCAGAATTAACAGATTATAAAAAGCAACACGAAACACTGCAAAGTAATTACGAAAGGTTGCAAGATGAAATCAGGCAAATGCGGTTAGATTCATCTAGTAAATCAGGTGATAATGCATCAATCGAAGAAATTAAAAGTCAGATATCGCAAGAGCTAACAGCACAGTGGGGGTCTAAGCTTGAATCATTAGAAGCTGATAAGACTAGTGCGGAAAAAGAACTTACTCGATATCGAGTTGAGTCTCCGATGCTAGAAATGATGGCGCACTTTCAGCCTGGTTCGCATGATCTGCTTAAATCTTTAATTCACAAGCATTGTAAATATAAGGATGGCGCTATTGTTATAGTTGGCGATGATGGAAAGCCGATGACAGGTTCAAAGCCTGGTTTGGAAATGTCCGCTGGTGAGTGGGTTAAATCTGTTGAGGATAAATACCCTTTTCTAGTTCAAGCTTCATCAAAGAATGGATATTCACAGACGGGTCAAAAGATCACCTCAAATGGTAGGAGTTTAAACCTTGCTGAGTATGAAAGGCTTACTCCATCAGCACAAAAAGAATATCTATCTGGCGAAGGCGGGCAAGCTAGAGCTAGAGAGCTTTTAAAACAAAGAGGTCTCATAAGTAACTAATTAGGAGTTTTAACATGAAATATTTAACTATTTTATTGAGTGTATTTTTGTTGATCGGATCAGTGCAAGCTGAGACGCACAAAGACATTCAAAAATTTGAAAATGACGTACAAGTATTAAATTCTAGGCGTGGTGGAATTCGCTTGGCTGTAAACACAGTCACTACAACTACAGATAGCGGCGCAAGCACTGAGACTATAACAGGACTCATTCCTGCTGGTGCACTGTGTTTGTCAGTAGTCTGTGAGGTTACGACTGTATTGGCTGGATCAGGTTTGACAACTTGGTCACTAGGCGACGGAGTTGATGCAAACTTATACGGCGGCGGTTTGGCAAAAACTGCTGGGACAGTAGTTAATCATTCGACTTATACAGCTTCGCCACTTACGCAAGCGTGGGGGACATCTGCTAAAAATCTGACTATGACAGCAGCGGCGGGTGTGTTTACTACCGGCGAAATCGTTTGTGCTTGTGCATATATTGATACAGTAACTTTTGAATAAATTTGGTGATTTATGAGTAAAGAAAAAGAAGAAAAGAAAGTTGGGCTTCAACATAGTACAAATGTTGAATTCTCTGCAGTTGCAAAAAGCGCAGCTGTAAAGTGTCAAGATTGCGGCGATCGTATCAAAGTATTTGACAGCAAAGGCGGGGTTAAGTTCCTAAGACCAGACGCTTTTAATGAACAATATGACAGAGTTAAATAATTTTAGTTTTTAAGAGGTAATTAACATGGCTGCAGTAGCTAACGTGACAGAGTTAGCCAATAGTACCACTATTGGTAATGAACTCTCGGCGCTTTCTTCACCGGCGCTTGTAAAATCAGTGGTGATGATTAACTTGATGTACGCTGAAAATCTACCTGAGCGTACTAATGTTAAAAAGTTTAGAAAAAATGGTTCTCTAACAGCCACTAATCCGCAGGCAGAAGCTACAGCGCTTGCCATTGGATCAGGTGGAGAGCTTACAGATTCCGGAGCAGATGCAACAGCGGCTAAAGCTGCTATTGTTTCTGGAATTTCTGTTGAAGAGCAAAAATTTGGAACTATTGATCTTGAGCGAGTCGGGAATGAGCA
>JAGQHF010000229.1 GCA_020431985.1 Nitrosarchaeum sp.
ATGATCCAGAGCAGAACGTCTCTGTGATAAATGAGTTTGATAATGTAAAGTTTTCAATGTGTGACACGATTGATTTCTGGATTACAACAAAGCGCAATGCCGTAATCAAGATGATAAAGTCAGTTGACGCTATAGTCATAAACGACGAGGAAGCAAAACTGCTCACAAAGGAACACAATTTGATAAAATGTGCAAAAAAGATGATGGAATGGGGGGCCAAATATGTAATAATTAAGAAAGGCGAGCATGGTTCTCTGATGTTCTTTGATGATGTGATATTTCCATCAGCCGGATTTTCGCTGGAAGATGTGGTCGACCCAACAGGTGCGGGAGATTCCTTTGCAGGTGCAATGATTGGATTTATGGCAAGCAGAAATTCTACTAGTCTATCTACGATAAAGAGAGCCGTGGCATATGGAAACGTGATGGGTTCGTTTGCAGTAGAAAGATACGGGATTGATGGACTACTTGCGGTAAAAAAATCAGATATTGTAAAGAGAATTGACACGTATGAGAAGATGATCAGATTCTGACTATGCCAAACTATGCCATTTTTTAATCCATGATACGTTAACTTTGTAAAATTTGTTAACAGAAAACTAAAGTTCACGCAAGTCTAACAAAAAAGCTTGGATGCAGATCTTAAAAAGAAAAAAGGTGGACCGTACAATAAAGACGACCAAGAGAACAGAAGAAAAGAAATTGCATGACTTCATTTTGAATATGGATATTCCGCGAGAAAGATTGCAGAGGTGATGCAGGTCAACCGTAACACTGTCAACTCTGATATCAAATACTGGTATGATATTATCAAGGAAGAAACACAGGAGATAAGAGGTGATCTATTTTTACAGCAGATAGGTAGGCTAGAAGCTCAGAGAACAAGGATCTTAGAAGAAATCATGGATGGAAGTAATGAGAAGATAAAATTGGAAAAATTGTTGTTAGAAGTTGATACAAGAATAAACGATATTTTGATGAAGACAAGTACCGAAACTAGATCAGAGGAACCAAGTCGCGAACCTTTGATAAGAGAAATTGTTTTATTTTTGATAATAAAATATGCAAAAAACCAAGGATTGACCGAAGACAAAATTGTAAGTGAGATCATAAATATGCAACATTGCACGTCAAGAGAAGCTGAAGATATTTTTTCTGAAATGGAGGTTATAGGTCTTGAATATTGCAAAAAATATGTTGTTGGAGAATCTTTGTATGATCTGATTGAATTTGCATTAATGCGAAGATACATCAAGCCGAATGATGAGTTCTTGAAAGGCATTCAAGCATTATGGATTTTACATCATCATTTGACTGAACAAATTAACAATTTAGGGTTAAGATATCAAAATGACTTTGGCAAAAAAGAGACTTGGGATGATGAAATATTTTCAAGATTTGATGATGAAAAAGAGAAGATAAAAGAAAAATCTGCCAATACATTTGCAAACGTAATGTCTGATATTATTGAAAATATAGGGGAAATGCTCAATCAAGAAAAATTCATGCAACATATGCAGTACATGAAAGTGTTTTTCGGTCAAGACAAATCCATGTTGGAAGAAATACTCAAAGATTAAGAATAAAATTCAGTACTTCGTTAAACAACTAAAATTAGAAATCGGATTTTACAATTGCTGAGAACTAACATGCTAATAGTTGAGAACTCTCTGAAAATTGGATTTGGAAGAATTTTTTTAATAATTATAAAACATTTTTACCGAAATATCTATATCCAAAATCAGTATTATGCAATCAGTTGGTTTCAGAACAAACTCAAAGATTGGCAAAAGAGATTTTCAAAATTGATTCATTAATCCAACATTTAGGCGTGATTGATCTGGAAGGAAATGTTTTACTGGACCAATCTTCAGCCGCACATACCATAATGGATCCTGATCCAGACAGAGTAGCATTTTACAAACAGCTTGCAGTGAGGCGAAGCACTAGAGGACATTTTGATGAGGCATATGGAAAAACCAACTACATCCACATCACTAGAGAAAGAATGCAGCAAATGATTCTATATTTGCCAGATCTCACAGTTTATCTTACTTTGGGAAAACCCATGACTCCCGACGAAGTAAAAAATACTGCTCAAAAAATTAGATTGGTTAGTAGCGATATAATGAAGGCTGGAATTTGATCTCAAATAATCCAAGTTTGTCTTAAAATTATACAAATGTCAAATCAACTTTATAATGTAAAATAAGATGAGAGCGTTCAAAAGAACAAATCAATATAGATATAATCTACACAATGTTTTGAAATAATATCTTTGAATTTGCATAAGATCTGTCTATGGCTATTTCTTGTAACAATACTAACTATTACAAGTTCTGGCGTATTAGCTGAAGAAAGTACGTCAACTAATAATGATGTTTTCTATGTTGCCAAGTTTGTCTGTGGTTCCATCTTTAGTGATGAGGGACCGTTGAGACCAGGTCACTACGATACAAGCATAAGCATTCTAAACAAGCATCATAATAGCACAACTTTTTTCTGGAATGTCTCGATGAATGATTCTCCAGAATCACATGCCACTCTACTAACACTAGACACGTTTCAGTCTACAGGAATTAACTGCCAAGACATCAAAAGAGTATCGGGCATGCAAGACAGGACTGAACTTGTTGAAGGATTTGTTTTGGTAACCGTTCCACAGACCTACAATGTAGCAGAACCTAGTACGATTACAACATCTTCAGATAATCAACATCTAGAAGTGCAGGTATTCTATACTGCAAACGCGCTTGATTCACTTCCACATGAGGTTGTCTACGAAAAGATTTCCTTTTACATCATCCAAGACAGAACCAAAAAAATTCCAGAAGACATGATTAGGACAACATTGGATGTCACGCTCCAGTCGGAACTAAATAAAATATCCAACACAGAAATGAAAGTCAAAAAGTTGTTGTCTGAATCATTTAATATTGATGACGAACAACTCGATGACATAGAAATTAGAATAAAAGATGTCTCGATAGGGGTTGGCAGCATGATTGACGATCATGCCATCTCGCTAAGCATCTTAAAGCCCCAGGGATCACTGCCATATGAGGGAATAGAGAAATGAAAGAGTCAAAGTGGATAAATACAAAGATAGTTTTTGCTGTTCTATTTGTTGTTCTTGCCGTTCATGCATATGGTCCTATACCTGTGCAAGGCGATGGCTTTACTCAGGAAAACCTTCCTCCAGCCAGTGTAGGAGATAGGGATGCCAGTCTTTTTATCAAGATCAGCCCTCCAATTTTGACAAAAGATACTGTCGGTGACACATTTTTACAACTACGTCTGTTTGATGCGAAGACAAATGAAGTAATCAAACATACATCATTTTTTGTAACTGTTGACAAAAACGGAGAGTTGCTTATGAGAAATCTGTTTCATACTCATTCAGGAGATCTTACAATAAAAATTCAACCTGAGCCTATTGCGTTAAATGATGTTGTTGTATACGGAGATCAAGAGCCATTTCAAGGAGGATGGACGTCCACAAATGACCAGATTAGTGTAAGAGCTCCGATTTTGTTAGAGGCAGGATTGTATCATTTTGCAATTGAAATATTTGGAATTGACAATGACAGAAACATCTTTGTTCCATCTGATGCGCCCAAGTTTGATTCATGGCTTAGTGTGGGAGACATTTTTGATGAAACAGTGAATTTTGAAGGTAAGCCATACAATCTATCAATTACCTCATACTATGATAAGATAGAGAATTTTAATTTTGACGAATCAGCCAAAACAGTTTCCTTTTCTATGCCATTTAATTGGGATCTCTCACGAATAGAAAAACAAAACATCTTTGTCCATCAAGAGATTCATTTTCCAAATTCATTCAAAGAGTTTACAGAGGCCCCTACATACAATGCATCTGTTAACGGATTTCCGGTCACAGGAAGGATGCTAATTGCAGATCCATATTCAATGGAGGATACCTTGATACTTCATTATTTGATAAGCAAAGAAAATATCTTGGATATCATAAAGACCCTACCCGCTGATCATAACACAATGGACTTCAAATTGGCACCAGACACCAGACAGGCATCTGAGAAAGATTCATTCCAAATCAAATTTGACAGCGGTGCAGTGGCTCAAATACACTACAATTCTGAGATAGACGCACAAAACAAGGTG
>JAGQHF010000230.1 GCA_020431985.1 Nitrosarchaeum sp.
ACACCACATAATACGCTTCATGACGCAATAAAAAAAATGCACCAGTTGTCAATAAGTCAGATTCCAGTATTTGATGAAAAAGATGTTGTCGGGGTCATTTCAGAAGATGGGATCGTAAAGCACCTTGCAGACATTGGTGAAGCAGAGCTGAAAAATGCAAAGCTAGTAGACACAATGGAGGCAGTTCCTCCAATAGTAGATTATAACACGCCAGCCAACATTCTTGTCCCACTGATTAGATATTCAAAGTGCATTCTAGTATCAAAAAAATCTAAGATAATCGGGATAATCACAGCATCAGATACCTTAAAAATGATGGAATAGTTTTGTGCTTATTTTGGATGAGAGCACAACTCGGCCAGCACACCATGGAGAGATTTTGGATGGATAAAAGTCACCTTTGTTCCAGCAGAACCAGGCCTTATCTTTCCTAGAAATTGAATTCCACAGGTTTCCATTCTAGACACATCATGCTCAATATTATCTGTTTCAAGTGCCATGTGGTGTAATCCCTGACCCTTTTTTTCTAGGAATTTTTTTATTGGGCTGTTGTCGTTGGTAGGCTCCATGAGCTCAATCCGACCATTTTCTAGATGAATAATCGCTACCTTGACACCTTCTGTTTCGACAGTTTCAAACTCAACATCATCCACTCCCAAAGCTTCCTGATACACTTTGGCTGACTCTTCGACATTATTCACTGCAATCGCAATGTGATCAATTTTCATATTATCTTGAGAATGAGTAGGATCTATTTTAAAATAATCATGCGTGTTATGCAGTTAGACATCTACGTAAATGCCATCATCTCGGACATCCACACCGTATGTCTCCAGCTTTACATCTTTGAGATAGTCAGTTAATTCTCCTGTTTTGATATTGTAGTGCCAAAAGTGAAGAGGGCATTCCACTATATCACCATCAAGATTTCCAGGTGCGATAGAACCATCTTGATGCACACATAGATCGTCTAATGCATGATATCCATCTTGGTTGAATATTGCAATTTGTTTTCCGTCAATTTTGAAAGACTTGCCCTTTCCTGAAGCAATTTCACCTTTTTCAGCAATCTTTTTCCAAGTCAATTGTTTTGTTAGAGATTTTGGCATTTATTTAGATTCGCATGATAGAATTTTATACGGTGTGGAAAGGAAAGCGCTATTGAGCAAGGTAAAAACTAATTCAAAGTTAATCAAAGAAGGTAAATTATCATATGAATGGGCAAAATCACATATGCAGATTCTAGACAATACGATAAATCGGCTAAAGGACTCAAAACCACTTCGAGGGGTGACCTTAGGATTTTGTCTGCACATTACAAAAGAGACATCAGTGTTACTGATGGGAGCAAAACAACTTGG
>JAGQHF010000044.1 GCA_020431985.1 Nitrosarchaeum sp.
AAGATGGAGAGAGAAAATTATCAGAAAAAGTGGTTGTAAACCCTTAAAATGGTAATTATTTTCCAATTTTTTGGGCCTATAGCTCAGCATGGATAGAGTGTTGGACTTCTAATCCAATGGTCAAGGGATCGAAGCCCTTTGGGCCCATATCACAAAATTATTTATCTACAATATCAACTGAGTTTGTTGTGAAGGATATAGAATTTCATATAGAGCCGAAGGATATTCATCCTAATTCTGAAATCAAAGGAAAAATTTCTGTGTCCTATCCGGGCAGATATGATGGAGTTGTGGTTAACACCCAAATTATTGATTCAAATGAACACATAATTTATCAGTCATATAATGGAAAAAAGATTTCACAGAATGTTTCTAGATTATTCATAAACAAAGACGTAATGCCCGAAAACAAGGCAGAGTTTACTGCAATTATTAACTTTGAACCAGAGCAAGAATATGAAATAAAATTCCGAGCTTCAATAATTGAACAACACAAAGAAATTGAAAGTCAGATTATTTTTGCCAAATATTCTAGAACCTAGCCTTTGTTACAATTATTTTTCCTTTCATCCAAGGGTGAGGCTCACAGTGATAGTCTATTTCATGTTCCTCGGTGAATACAAATTCATATTTCTCTCCGGCTTTTACTACTCCAGTTGAACCGAATGGTCCACTGTAAGAGTCCTCAGCCCTATGATCTGGAGTGACAGTATGAGGGGTTGTATCAACATTGTTCCAGATAATGTGATTGTCTATGCCTAGCTGTACATTGACCAACTTTGGAACAAAGTTATCTTGTTGGTCAGGGTCAGCAGAGCCAGGTATCATTTCTATGACTGTCTCTTCCAATGGATGCAAGACATGTTCATCAACAGATGGTTTTGCTAAAGACTCTGGAAGATAAAATGACGTGTAAAAAACTACACTTGCTGAAAGTGCCACAATAATTGCAATAACGCCGATACCATATGCATGACTAGACGTTGGTTTGCTCAACAGTAGGTTTGAACTGGGAAGTTCTTATAAAGCTTGTTTGGTCTTATGGTTTGTTTTGGTTTGATGCACCAACATTTGAGCTTGCTGAGACACTTGCGTCAGATTGTTTTTTAGGAACAGAGACTTCAGGAGCAATTTCTTTTGGTTTATCTGTAGATTTACCACTTTCTTGAAGCTTGCTTTGTTCCTTACTAGATTGAGGAATCGCCTTTGGTTTTTCCTCAGGAATTGGGATTGGAGGGGGAGGGGGAGCGTTTTTTGCTTCGCTCATACCATATCGGTAGATATGGAAGAATCCGGCAAACACGATCAGTATCAGCCCAACAAAGAACAAAGATACATTTTTCATTCCTGTTAATGACGCATTATACGCTGCAATGTTTAGAAATACTTGGAATGCAAGCAAAGCTACGAGCAGCCAATTAATCCATTTTTGGGACAATTTGATGGTGGCAACCTTGTTGGGTCCCTTGTCTTTTGCTAGTTTTGCTTTTCTTTCGGCTTCCTGAGCAAGTTTAATCATCATGTAAGTGAAGCCAAATCCTAATGGAACCAACAGTATCATCACAGAATAAAAGAATATTGGATCAATTACAATTCTCTGAGTAAGAGAAAGTGATACGTCAGGAGATATGTAGAATCCCTGGTACGTAGTAAACATTATCTGAGCAAGACTTGTAATTCCAAATGCCGTAATTATGGGGCGATCTTTCCAAGAGAATTTTTTGTATCTATCGATAAACGGAATCAAGACAAACGATGCTATGAATATCACTGGCCAAAGGAATCCAGTAACAAATTTGTCATATTGAGTTCTCATAAATGCATAGATTCCCGTAAGGTACCACTCAGGTACAGTGATCCCAGGAGGTACGGTCGGTTCAAATTTGAAACCAAGATCAATTGGGAACACCCCACCCGTAATGAGAATGGCTCCCGCTATGGCCATCACCATAGGAACATCAAACACTAAGAATCGTGGGAAATGAACGGCCATTAATCCAAGCATTACTATTGGTAACAAAAATACATGTTGAGCATAAAATCTCAGAACAAAATCTGAAAATCCACTTCCAAGCGCAGCGTCCCTCATGGTTGGACCTATGACGGGTATTGAAGTTGTTAATGATGCAGCAATACTAATTGCAAGTTCTGCTCTTTCACTAAATATAACATCATAGCCAGTGAATGCCTCGAGGATAGTAACTGTCCCTAAAATCACTCCTGTAGCCCACAATATTTCGTTGCGAATCTTGTATCTTCCACTAAAGTATTGGTAATACATGTGGAGTACTGCCAATAGAACCATTGCGTTTGAACCATGATAGTGTATGTTTCTAATGTGAAAACCAAATGGTACTTCATCATTGATAAATTGCACACTATCCCAAGCTCTGTCCAATATAGGTTGATAGTAAAACATCAAAAGAGCGCCTGAGATTCCAAGTATTACAAATACAATAAAGGTAAGCATCCCCAAAAAGCCAAATGGACTGACAAAACGGGCAGGAAATGAAAACTTTATTGCAGTAAAAATAGTTCTATCAAGCCCATCCCACAACCAATGGAAAAATGCAACAGCACCGGTTTGTCTACTAAGCGAAACGGCCATATCCAATTACTCCATTATCGTTTACGCCCCAAGTAGGAGGCAAAATCCACAGAAAACCATCAGTGTCAACTTCAAAATCCAGTTTAGGCAAAGTGTTAGAAGGTGCAGCTTGAACAGAGGCAGGACCGAGAAATGCTGTTCCGGTTCGAGGATCATATACACTTCCGTGGCAAGGACATTCACCTCTTTTTTTGCTTTCTTCAGGCCAGTACTTCCACAAACACCAAAGATGTAGACACACCATACTAAATCCACGAAATGCTGTTACATCCTGTTTTGAGCCTCCAAGTTCTTCTGGCAATCTAATGAACTGCCATTTTCGAAATGCTTCTGCATCAAGGGCAGCATCACCAGTGCTTGGATATGTAATAACTTCAGCATGATTGATTGGGAAAGTTTTGACATTAGCTTGAGTACCATCAGGTAGGATTACAGGCACCTTTTCAAGGGAGCCCTGTGATGGGTTTGGCATATAATTGCCAAACGGTACAAACGGAGCAAATGCTAAACCTGTGCCTGCAGCTCCAATTAACTTTAGAAAATCCCTTCTGGATAATCCGCCAGATTTTTGGGTCCCCTGCTCTGACATTCAAGCTTCGTACTCGCCAAATC
>JAGQHF010000231.1 GCA_020431985.1 Nitrosarchaeum sp.
CCCTTGCCTGTCCTTTCTTTATCTCAAAGAGGCTTATCTTCTTGCCCCCGTAGGTTGCCAAAATGAAACCGCCTCTGGAATCTTTGTCTTTTCTATCAAACTCTAGATCCATAAATTCAGACAATGTGTAAAATATTTGAAATTTTTTGAAACTGCGATAAAGAATTTAACTAAAACTATTTGCAATCAAGTATGACCAATGCGGTAGTTCTTGGCGGATCGAGGGGAATCGGCAAGGCAATTTCAGATGCGCTAAGAACAATTGAGGTGGATGTATTTGCTGCCTCAAGAAATGACGTGGACACGTCAAACTTGGAATCTGTAAGAAATTTTCTAAAACTGTACGATACAGCAGACATACTGGTTTTAAACACCGGAGGCCCGCAGGCAAAACAGTTTGCAGACATTACACAGGAAGACTGGGAAAAATATCACAATCAGCTATTCTTGGGATTTTGCATCATACTTCAGAACATCAAGATTAAAGACGGTGGATACATTTTTCTTGTAAGCTCTGGCGTGATAAAAGAGCCCACACCCAATCTCGTGATATCATCTGCATACAGGGCAGCATTTAGCGAAGTCCTGAAAGTTTTGAGCAAGGAATATGCAAAAAGAGACATTACCTGCATCAACATTGCCCCGGGACCAACAAACACGGACAGGACAAAGGAGCTCATACAGGACGTTGAGCAATACAAGAAATCACTCCCCATGGGAAGGCTTGGCGAACCAAAAGAAATAGGAGATTTTGTAAAGTCAATAGTGCAGAACAAAATAAAGTATCTGTCAGGTGTTACGATAAATTTTGATGGTGCAAATTCAAATTATATTTTTTAAAATTATTTTTTAAATTCTACGTTTGGTGTTGCGGGTTGGTCTGGAATTACAATGAGTCCGCCATCACGCAACTGTTGCAAAAGCTGCATTACTTCCTTTTCCACCTGATTTCTCTGGAGTCCTGTCTGTTGTGCAAACATTCCGACAAGTTCAGTTACCTTGCGTTGTCCGTTGCATGACTTCCAAAAATCAACAATTGCCTGGTTTACCATAAATCCTTGGTCATGTTCATTTGCCAGAACCATGGAACCATCATCTTGCTTTACGAGTTTGCCAACGCCTTGCGGAAGAGCAGTCTCATAGTTGATGGGTGCAGGAGTACTTATGCCGGCTCCCATGTTTTTGATCTTTGTCTTTGCCTCTTCGGACATTTTGTCCATTGACCAAGGAGGATCCCAGACAATGTCGATATTCACATTATTCACTCCAGGTACTCTCTTGACATATCTGGTTGCGTCTTGAACCAGAGTCTCATGTAGCGGGCAACCCTGTGTGGTCATTGTCATCTTGATGTTAACGTCATTGTTGTCTGCAACGTCAATTCCATAAATCAGGCCCATCTCCACAATGTTCAGTGGAACTTCTGGATCCATGCATTGCTTGAGCGAGTCTTCAATTGCTTGTGCAGTGACGTTACTCATATTCTTTAGGACCGTTTGAAAAACAATAAAAACTTTCTACTAATTAGCTTCAATTAATCATTGTAAAGCAGAAAAAAGAAAAAAGAGATTATGATGATGTACACTTTAGGGTTGCACCTACAGCGTCAACGTCAAATCCATCACCCCATGATGAGGGTGCATTGTCTATGATTCGAACCTGCTTTACGCATCCCAAGTTTGATAGATCATAGCCATATTTGTGGACTTGAGAGCCATCATTGGTGTATTGAGTTTGTTTTAAAGTAGTCCAGTTTTCTCCGTCCATGCTTACTTGTACGGTTGCTAGTTCCCTGAGGGTCGTTTCTGAGCTTGCCTCATATACAAATAGCTGACCGGTTACTGCTTCATCAAAGCCTACGGTGACCTGACCTTGCCTGCCAAGTGCAAGTGAATTTCTCTCATCTGAATATGAATTTGGCGCGTTTAGTGCATTGATGGGAATGGACTTGATATCTTTGACTTCGCTGTTAAAATGTCCAGAACCTTGCAGATAGTCTGAAACCCAGCTGGCAAATATTACAGAATCAGAATCTTGTTGCTCAAGGACGGCTTTTTGGATAGGAGCTGTATTGTTTTCAAGTTCCTTTATTCTATTTTTTAGAATTCTTATCTCTTCCAGCAGCTGCTGTATGATTTCATTATCTGAACTAATTTGCTGAACAGTCGACTCTGTGCTGTTATTGTTCACAGTTGTGCTGTTAGTGTTCACGTCTGACTCTTTCTCAGTCGAATTTGTGGAGGAGTTTACGTTTGTTGCATGTGTCGTCATATCTACAAAAACAGTTTGAGGATTTTGCTCGTCGTATCGTGGAAGCTTTCCTTGATCATCAAAATATGCCTGAATTGTAGGATCTGAGAATTCTGCTTCAATATTGAGGTCACGTACCAACTGGATCATTTCAACTCTCGGTATCTTGGCTGCATCATGATAGGCATCTCTTGCCTCTTGGAGTGTACCACCATTTTTAATGATCTTATCTAGGGCTGCCCTTGCGTCAGTGATCTTTGCTTGTTGATAGTCAAAGAGTCCACTGAAAACAGTCTTTGTGTTATCATCAGGAATTGTCTTTAAGAATCTGTTAAACGATGCCAGTGGAGTAAATTCTTCGTTGTCTTTGAACATTTGTTTTAGCTCTTGTTCCAAAATATTTTTGGCAATAGCTCGTTGTTGATCAACTAGTCTTTCCTGTTCTGTTTTTTGTTGGAGATCAGATAGTTCCTTTTTGGATTTTTCTATATTCTCCAAAATTTTTGCAAGTACAGGATCATTGGATATTGATTCGTTTGTTACAGGAACAAAGTTGTTTGTCGCACCATCTGCAAACACATTTGTGCTAGAAACAACAGATAACATCAGTACAGATGCAAGTGAGAATGTAAGTATCTGTCGTTGTATTACGTTATTGTGTTTCATTGAGGAAGTAAAAGGGAATTTGAATTTAATATTTAGTTAGAAGTCATTAGTAACGGTTAAAGGCATTATTGAAAACTTTTTTCACATACTGATGGGTTAGTTGTTCTCAAATAATTTTTTGATGGACTCTTCAAATGGGGGCTTGGCGACTCCCTTCTCGGTAATAATTCCAGAGATCAGCTCAGGCGGGGTCATGTCAAACGCTGGGTTTATCACGTTAATGTCGTCAGGTGCTGTCTTTTTATCGCCAATCCCGGTAACCTCCGTTCCCTTTCTCATCTCTATTACCACTTGGTCTGGGTTGCTTTGCATGTCAAACGTTGAGAGTGGGGCTGCGACATAAAACGGAATGCCGTGCTGCTTTGCCATTGTTGCTACCTGGTATGTTCCAATTTTATTGTATACGTGGCCTGTCCGTAGTATCCGGTCTGCGCCGACTACCACCTTGTTTACTAGCTTGTTTGCCATGGTATATCCTACTGCAGTATCTGGTATCAGGCTTACATCTATGCCGTCATGCTTTAGCTCAAATGCAGTCAGACGAGAGCCCTGCTGCACAGGTCTTGTCTCAGTTGCAATTACCTTGATGTTCTTTCCCTTGTCCTTTGTTGCTCTTATTACTCCCAGTGCGGTTCCATAGGCAACGGTTGCAAGGGCGCCTGCGTTGCAGTGGGTCATTATTGTATCTTGATCAGAGAACAGCTCAGAGCCAAAGTTTCCCATGGACTTGTTTGTGGCAATGTCGTCTTCTGCAATTCTTTTTGCCTCATCAATGATTAGCGTGCGGAGCTGCTCAATTGTTACATTCTCTGATGCCTTTTTGTTGGCAAGGCTCATTATCCTGTCCAACCCCCACTTTAGATTGACTGCGGTGGGTCTTGTCTCAAAGAGAATCTTTCTTGCAGTCTCTAGGTCTGCCAAAAATGACTTGATGTCTGCAGCGTTGCTTTGAAGTGATGCTAGCGCAAGGCCAAACGCTCCGGAGACTCCAATGGCGGGAGCTCCCCTTACCACCAAAGTTCTGATTGCCTGAGCAACATCATTGTAATCTGTATAAGTAACATAGACAAGCTCGTTTGGAAGCTTTGTCTGATCAATCATCACCACGCCGTTGTCTTTCCATTCTACTGTACGCAACGAGGAGTGGGTCTTGACTTGTTCCAATCTGAGATTTTTTTAAAACTGCCCTATTAAAAGCATAGACAGTTGTTAACCTTTAATTTTCTCCTTTTCAGAGTCAACGTGATTGCTTACACGGGAAAGGCTAGAAAAGTATGACACAAAAAAGATGTACCAGTTTTATGACAGCTGGCCTGCATATGCCAGGGAGGCATTTGAGTGCCATTCTGACTCTGCTGCAGTAAATGAAAAGTATTCTGGCATTGATCACATTGTGTTTGCTGGAATGGGCGGTTCTGGTGCAATAGGTGATCTCTTTGCTGCAATACTTTCAAGGACCAACATACACATATCCGTGGTAAAGGGATACGTTCTTCCAAGGACAGTTGACGAAAATACTCTTGTGGTAATTACCAGCGTATCTGGAAATACGGCAGAGGCCATGACAAACATCGTCTCTGCAAAAGAGTCTAGATGCAAGATTTTGGCTTTCTCGTCTGGCGGAAAGATTGAGGAGTATTGCAAGCAGCAAAACGTAGAGTTTAACAAGATTGAAAAGCTGCACTCGCCACGCGTCTCCTTTGTAAGGTATGTGTATTCCATACTGGGGATTCTGCAAGGAATAGTTCCGATAGATAAAGTCGACATACTAGAGTCAATCAAGGAGATGGAAATGCTCTCCAAGTCCATATCGTCTGCAAACATGACAGAGACAAATCCTGCAGTATCTCTGGCAAAGTGGATTACTGGCATACCGATGATATACTATCCGTGGGGACTGCAGGCAGCGGCAATACGGTTCAAGAACTCTTTGCAGGAAAATGCAAAGAGACATGCAATGGCTGAAGATGTAATCGAGGCATGTCACAACGGCATTGTAGCATGGGAGAAGAAAAACTCTGACGTGCTGCCAGTACTCATACAGGGCGTTGATGACTATATCAGGACAAAGGACCAGTGGAAGATTCTAAAGGGATACTTTGAGGAAAACGGCATACAGTACAGGGAGGTTTACACCATACATGGCAGCATACTCTCAAAGATAATGCATCTCATCTACCTGCTTGACTATACAACAATCTACAACGCTGTAATCTCAGGGGTTGACCCTTCGCCGACTGCGTCAATCGAGTATGTCAAGAAGAGCCTTGTGCAGGGAATTTTTTAGTACTTTATGCAAGACGAGAATTTCGACATTGATTTTGAGTTTTTCAAACTAGACCAAACTATACCAAAAAAGAACAGAAACGGAGGGCCATACTCCAAAGCGCAAAGACAAAAAAAGACGTGCTGAGGTTTACAGGCTTCACTTTGAGTTGGAATACTCTACAAGAAGGATATCTGAGATGATGCGCATAAACAGGCATACCATAGACGATGACATATTACATGGAATCATGGTACATGAAGCAGATAGGCAGAATGGAGTCTCAAAGGACAAGACTCCTTGAGGATTTGGAGAAAAATGAGGACACTATGAAGAGGCTTGCAATTGAGAAGATGGTACTTGACATCGACAACAAGATAATGCAGGCTGTTATGAAGATAGACTTTGGGAAACAAAACATGCTGAATAAAGGAGTCACCCAGCTAAACAACTGGGCCAAGGAGCAAAAACTTGATGTCAGGTACATTGAGGAGCGTTCCTTGATCAAGACATCAACAAAAACAAGGGACAAGATCATAAAACTGATTCAGGAAGACAGAAAAAACAAAAATGGAATGGTGTAAAATTTCTAAAAATATTTTTCTTATGATGAAATGTTTTGAAGAATAAAATCTGATTTCATTACATAGAATCCGGTTCCATTTGAGATGATTCTATTGATGTGTTATGATCTATTCCACAGTAACATGAAACTTTGCATAAGTGATTTGCTCCAGAGAAAATGACTTTGTATACAACGGATGCGCAAAATAATGCTCTCCTTTTTTTACACTATCAGATGCAGTCAGTCTCACACTGACAATCTTTGTATTTTGGTTAATGGCAAGCTGAAATTCTTGTTCATCAAGGAAAATAGAAAAGCCGTCATCCAGGCCACGCTTTTTTATTTCCTCAAATGATCTTCCCAATGATTCGTTACTAATGGGGGATTCTGCAGCAATATCTTCTGAATTAGTGCTGTAAACCCACAACTTTGCATGTGTGGGTTCTTCAGTATTGTTGCGTATGGTAATTGGGATGATTTTTGCCTCTCCTTTATGCATGGTTATCTCGGATGTTTTGATATTAATTTCCACATCTGGTTTTATTTCTGGTAATATAGTGTCAGACCTCATTGCATCTGGAATCATCATAATCCATACAAATGTCGAAACTGTAACAAGCATTCCAAAATAAATTCCAGTTTTTGTATTACTTGAGATCAGTATCTAGATAATCAAAAACAAAAACAAAATCTTTGTGTGAATAATTCTATTAACTTAGGTTCTCTTCAAAAAATGTCAGTGTCTTTTGCCATGCATCCTTTGCTTCATCTGGTGCATATCTGTCTCCAGAGGGATTTGCAAATGCATGGTTTACTCCTGGATAGATTGTAATGTCGTTTTCAATTCCTATTGTATCCAGAGAAGCCTCAAACTCATTTACGGTTTCTGGAGGTATGCCGTTATCTAGTCCCGCAAAGATTCCAAGAATAGGCCAAGTGATCTTTGATAGTTCTTCAGTGTCAGTTACCAGCTGTCCATAGTAAATTACGGTTGCATCCATGTCTGAATTGTTCAATGCCAAGTTGAGTGACTGCCCGCCTCCAAAGCACCAACCAATTGAACCCATGGTACGTGGGGAGTAATTCTCTTCCAAGTATGCCACTGTAGTATTCATGTTTTCAGTCCATTGTGACTGCTCAAAGGAGGCTCGCAGCTGTCTTGCCTCATCAGTGGTTGTGCCAACCTGTCCATCATACAGGTCAACTGCAAATACGACATATCCATGGGATGCAAGCTTTTCTGCCATCTGCTTTATGTTGTCATTTAGTCCCCAAAACTCATGAATCATTATTATCCCTGGATACTGTCCATCGATTGTAGGTCTTGCCAGATATCCGTTCGAATTCTTGTAATAGTTTACATTCTCTGTTGTAACGTCATAGTCTCCCATTGCAAATATCTCAGAATTGTTGTTTTCACTTTCATAGTCTGGCAAGACATGGATTGCCCATCCTCTCTCGATTAGTTTTTCAGCCGAAGAAGGTTTTATGCATGCAGGACTACCATCTGAGAATTTTAACACAAGTTCCATCCCTTCAGTGCATGTTACGCTGGTCGGGTTTACTCCATTTTGAATTTGTTTTAGAGGTGGAGGAAAATACGCAATCCCTTGGGAGTCTGGCTGTTCATGCATACCATTCTCTTTTTCTTGAGTTATGCTTGTCATAATCACGCCAATCTTGTTATTGTTGTAATTTGGAAACCAAATGTTTCCCTCTTTATCTGAATGAATAAACTTGATGTGAGTCTGTGGAGAAGGCATGTCATATTCGGATATTTCCCCTGTTGTTTGATCAAGCTTTCCCATCTTGTAAATTCCAGTCATGCTAAACCATACATTGTCTTGCGGATCCACCCATATCGCATATGGACCTGATGACTCGGAGCTAGTGTTGTATTCTGTTACCTCTTTTGTGTCTGGATCCAGGCTCGCTATCTTTCCTGCATTGTATTGCGTAATCCACAATATTCCGTTGCTATCAATTGCGATTCGTCTGGGTCCACTGTTATCTGTTGGCAAAGGGTATTCTGTTACATCTCCAGTTATTGCGTCAACCCGTCCAACATGATGCCCCTGAAGCTCTGCAAACCATGCATTGCCGTCATTGTCTGTGATTATTCCGTAAGGGTTGGCAGACGGTGTAATTGTCTTAAATTCCTCAATGATGCCAGTGGTAACGTCTAGCTTGCCAATCTGGGATGCGCCCTGTTCTGTAAACCACAGGGTATTTTGATCTGCAAATATTGGAGTATGTGGTCCTGAATTTGCAGTCGGTGTGGAATATTCTGTTATGGTTTGGGTTTGCATGTCTAGTTTTCCGATTTGTCCGGCACCAACTTCAGTGAACCAAACATTTCCCGATTCATCAGTTACTAGACCATGTGGCCTAGAAGACATGGTAGGTATGTCATGCTCTTTGAATTCTTTGGTGTCTGGGTTAAACATTCCAATTTTGTTTGTATTGATTTCAGTGAACCATACAGTGCCATCCGGTCCCACAACAATATCGTGTGGTGAAGAGTTGGATGTTGGGATATCCCATTCATGTATGGTCAGAGTGTCAGATTCAGCATGAGCTTGCAAAACACTGGAAAATGAAATCAGCAATACGGAGAGAAATACAAAATCTAACTTCACGGTTTCATACTGGAACAATATGATTTAACATTTTTCGTGATGCTGCGGTACTGTGATTACAAAAAAATAGAAAACTAACTAGAGAACTTTCTATATTTTCAATTAGTTGCATTTCAGACATTTTTTTAAAATCTATTGACTCACAGAACATCAGGTAACACAATTACGTAATTGTTAAATCACATGCCAACAAGTTGCATCAATGACCAAAGTGCTAATCCCAACACTGTTGTTGTTTTTTTTGGCAGTAGTGATGATTTTCGGTTCAGTCTCACCAGCCATGGCAGATTCAGACGGCAAGTCATACAAAAGAAATTGGATAATGTCAATTGGTGATTCAGAAGGTACGCTAGAGATTACTCAAGACACTAACATTGATGATCTAAAAAGTAATGCAATATCACAAGAACAAGCAACTCAAGGATATGATGTCGACAGAGCAAAGCTTGGACAAGCAGTGAATGATGACGGCAGATACTATCTGGTTTGGAAACTGGTAGACTATACAGAATCCAATACAAAGACAATTTATGTCTTGGATGCAGGTACAGGCCAGCAACTGACTGAACCAATAACAAAAGAAGCTGGTTCATGCGGTAACAAATCCCAGATCAAAACTAGTGGAGAACACGCATAACCAATTTTTTTCTAATCAAGATGAACAAAAGTAACACTCTATTTTATGCAGCAGCGGCAACCACTGCAATTGCTGGAGTAATTCACATAGTTTTGGGAATTCCTTCCAACAATCCAAATTCGCAAATATTGTTTGTAGGCAGTATTGCTCAGGTGTTTTGGGCCATTCCCATGATTAGAAGATGGGGCCTGTATGGTATTCTGTAGGATTGGGAGGAATGATTGTGTTTATCATGATATGGGTGACTACCAGAATGCCTGACAATTTCATTACTGGTAGAGGAGGAAGAATAAGTGACAACGGCATACTTACAGAAGTGTTTCAGATAGCATTTGTAGGTATTGTGATTGCCATTTTGGTTCTAGAAAGGAAAAGATTGTCTCGATAGAATTTCGTGACCCATCATTTTTCTATATGTAATTTGACTCAAACACCAGTGTTTTCATCTTTGGTAAGATTGAGATAGACTTTGTCTCCAACAGAGAGGTTCATCTCCTTGTATTCGTGCACGTCAAGCTTTAGTGATGTACCTCCAGGCATCATTCCGCCCATGCCTGAAAGCATCTTGTTCAGATCTTTTATCATGTCACCTATCTTGGAAGGATCATCATCTTTGAAGGATCAAACTGAGACGGATTTTTCCTTCCTTCCTGGAGATCTTTTGAAGATGTCAATGAGACTATCACGTAAGGTGCACCATCAGGCGATGCATCGATTCTTTTTACTACAAATTCCTTGCGCATGTGATATACTTGTGATGTCTTTATAATTAATTCTTCATCTGTAGCGAGCAGCAAACGTGTTTGGCTCTTTGCTTTGAAGGTCTTTTTTGTACTGGTCTGTAATCAGGCTTCCATATGCAACCAGATCTCTGGCAAGGGTCTCAGTGCGGAAGAGAAGATTTTCGCTGATAATGTTTCCTTGGCTGTCAAAGTCCTGGTCGGAGTTTACTGAAATGCCATACGGCATGCTCCATCCATAGCACTGCCTTACGGCAGTTCTCATTTGGTCCATGGCAGTAAGGCCTTTTTCGTGTGAGGCGCAGATATATCCGAAAACCTTTCCTGCAAAATCAGACCAAAAGAAATCCAAGAAATTCTTCATTACACCAGACATTGAGCCATGGTAATCGGGAGACGCCAGGACAAAGGCGTCAGCCCACTTTACATATTCGGTGACTTTGTCAAGTTCAGGCGAATCGTTTTGTTCAGGGTGATACATTGGTAGTTGCAATACTCGTAGGTCTAGCAGCTTTGTTTCTGCACCTCTTTTCTCTGCTTTTTCCAGCACTAATTTTAAAACACGTGTACTATAGGATGACTCTCGCATGCTGGAGGCCACACCTAGTATTTTTAGGCCCATCTTGTGTTGATTGATGAATTTATGATATATTTTAGTTACACGCGGATACTAGATCCATGCATAATTAAAAAATTCAGATTCAAATCTACTAATAATGAATTAATGGGGAGAAAATCAATACTAACATTACAAAAATAGATAAAAAAGAAAAAAATTATGCTCTTAATGAGATTCTAGATTTTGCAGTTATGGCAACAATGCTTATTATTGCAACAGCAAGAATCATCATAGTGATTGTTCCAAATTCTGGGACAACTGTTGCAACTGCATCCATCTTTTCTAGAATTGCATTCACTTGTGCATTGATCTTGGAACTAGGCTCTCCATTTTTAATCATGTTTCTAAGATCTTCTCTTAACATGATTTCTACTTCTTCCATTAATTCCTCTTGGTCAAGTTCAACTAGCGGACCTTCTAGGAATTCGAAATTGTCAAGATATGCCTTTGTAGCAAGACTAAGTGCAACATCGGTGTTACCATTACTGTATTCTTCTTTTGTTTCTTCAAGCAGTTCTCGAATATTTTCTACATATTCCAACAGATCACTTCCTTCATTCTCAACACCTAATACCTCATCAATTTCATGAATAATTCCTCCAGCTAGTGTATCGATTTGTGACGGATCTGCTCTATCGTCATATGCTGTCCAAAGACTTTCGTACAACTCTTCAATCTCTTCTGCTTTATCATAATCAACATCAGATTTTATGGTATCAAAGATCTGCTGTGATCTCCATACAAATGCAG
>JAGQHF010000232.1 GCA_020431985.1 Nitrosarchaeum sp.
AAAAGCGCCCTCACCAACCACCCAGAAGCGGCTAAATACAGCTATTGTAAGTTTTAATTTCTTGCCGCTTCTGTGTGGCTGCGCCTACACGCCGATCGTTATGCGTAATATGGCGTGGTGTACTCAAGACATGGGTAACACTTTGTACTCAGGACATAGGTAACACTTTTTACTGATTTAACTCCTCTATTGCAACGGCTTTGAACTTAAAAGTCGTTAGGTCGATCTGACCAATCCTCAAATGATCAAACCATACCCCGTAGGTATCCTTGGCTTCAAGCCTTAAGCCCAGGTGATAACCTTCAAAGGCGTTGCTGATGAAGACCTTGTTCTGATACAAACAAATCAATCCTCGGTCGTTGACCAATCTCTGGATGTAGCCATAGGGGTAGATGATCTCCACAGGCGCTGCATCATAACCAATTTCAGATTTTTGATACACGCTGGAAGGGGTCTGCATGCCCAAGGCCTCATGAGGACGCTCTGTGTTGAATTCCTCTCTCCACTGATCAAACGCTGCTTGGTGGGCCTTTAAATCACCTTCAATCATCCCCTGCAACTCCTGCTTGATGTCCTTGTGAAGTCGTTCATGAGCCCCGTTCTGATAGGGTTTCCCAGGCTCTATCCGGTCCAATCGTATACCCAAGCTCAGCCACCATACCGATAGCTTCGTCAAATTCAGCATACTCCGGCAACTCGCAAACGGAGGACCATTGTCACTACGGATGGCTCGAGGAAGGCCATTTTCCTTAAATAAACGCTCAAATTCGGTCTTGATCGCCTCTGTTTTTGAATTACTTACGCCCTTGAGGCTCAAAATGTAACGTGGATACTGATCTCTCACCGTCAATGGCTCGCACTTCTGCTTGCTCGGCGTATACCACCATCCCTTGAAATCAACCGTCCACAAGTCATTCGGTTTCTCAACCTCAATCTTACTCGGCATGCCCTGACGTATCGTCTGCTTACGACGGCGACGATGATCCACCAAGCCGGCCCTGGCCAATACCCGGTTGAACGTGCTCAAAGACGGCAACACCTCGCTCTCATGCATCCTGCGATACATGTCCTGGATCTTCTTGGGACCCCAGCGCCTATGCGATAACTTCAACTTGATGATCTCACACACCACATATCTCCTTCCATGGCATCGTTGGTACCTCCTTCTTGCAAAGAAATACCAACTAACTTAACTTCTATGTGTTACCTATGTCCTGAGTACAAGATGTTACCTATGTCGAGAAACCGTACCCGCTTGGTGTGGTAACCTTGATATCTCAAGGTTTGAGCAAGCATTTCGCACAACTTTGTCAGCCGTCATCGTAAAGCGACACCCGACAAACTTTGAGCAGACAATATGCAAGAAACAAATGACAAGTTAAAAATACAGGTTAATTCAGATGAGAACCCATACCAATCTTCTGATATTCAACAAAAATTACTGCAACCAAGGCGATTAAGTTCTTACTTTATTGTGCTTGTTGAAAGCGGCTCAATTACTTACAAATTAGACTTGCAGGAAATCAACCTTACTGACGGACAACTTCTTTTTGCAATGCCAAATCAAGTTTTTACACCACCTTCTAAAACAGACAATCTGAAATATTTCAAAGTATTATTTGATGAAAATACATTGGCATTGTTGCCACAACAATTTCCATTTTTAGTCAACCCTTTAAACTCACAAACGATAAATTTTGACGAAACTACAAGACAAAGGTTAACAAGGAACTTTGAAATTTTAAATCAAATTCTTCACATTGACAACCAACAAACCGACATAGAAATTGTATTGGCATATTTGAACTCACTTTTGGTAGAATTGAACATTGCATATTTCAATGGCAAAGAGCAGACAAATATTTTAAATGCCAACCTTTCAAAATTTATTGAGTTCAAATTAGTCGTTGAAACACACCTAACAAAGCAACCTTCTATTAATGCTATTGCTGATAAATTGGCTTTAACTACCAACAGTTTATATCGTATTGTTAAGGAGTTTTCAGGCACATCACCAAAAGACTTTCTCACCAATCGTTTGATGATAGAAGCACAACGTAAACTTCATTACTCAAACCTTTCTGTAAAAGAATTGGCGTATGAATTGGGTTTTAACGACCCAAACTACTTTTCTCGTCTTTTCAAAAAATGTACAGGAAAAAGTGTAAGTGAAGTTTTAGAAAGTCGGCAAGATTTGTCAAGACAATAAATTGATTTGTCCATCTTTCTCTGCTTTTCACCCTGCTACTTTTCTGTTATTTTTGCATCATTAATTTTACATTAATTTTAAAAGGAAAAAAATGAAATCAGCATTAGTAACAGGAGCAAACAAAAGCATTGGATTTGAAGTTGCCAAACAACTTGCCCAAAAAGGAATTTATGTTTATCTCGGAAGTCGTAGGTTAGAAAACGGATTAGAAGCTGTTAAAAAACTGAAAGCAGAAGGATTAAATAATGTAGAAGCCATTCAGATTGACATTACAAACGATGACTCTGTAAAAAAAGCCAGAGCAGAAATTGGCAAGAAAGAAAATGTGTTAGACATACTCATAAACAATGCAGGCATTTATGGTGGCTACCCACAAGAAGCATTGACAGCAAGCATTGACCAGTTCAAAGACACTTACGATGCCAATGTTTTTGGGGTAGTAAGGGTTACACAGGCATTTATTGATTTGTTGAAAAGCTCTAATGAGCCTCGAATCGTAAATGTAAGTTCAAGTCAGGGTTCACTTACTTTACACAGCGACCCAACTTACAAATACTATGACTATAAAGGTGTCGTATATCTTTCTTCAAAATCAGCAATGAATATGCTTACGGTTGTGTTAGCCTACGAACTAAAAGACACCAACTTTAAAGTAAATGCTATTTGCCCAGGTTATACCAAGACAGATTTTAATGGACACAGAGGAACGGGAACAGTTGAAGATGCAGGAAAGCGAATTGTAAAATATGCTTTAATAGACAAAAATGGTCCGACAGGAATGTTTTTTAGTGAAGAAAATAATCCACCAACAGGAGAAATTCCTTGGTAATTAAAACTTAAAGAAAACAACGAACGGCTAACAAAGTTGTGCGAAATGCTTGCAATATTGGTTGAAAGACGTGCTAAACAATCACTTTGAGCTATTAAGATCGCTAGGTGACCAACCGCCAGCGCCGACTGCATATAACATGTGTACAGCCGTTCGCTCGCTAACGCTCGCACAGCGTCCTCATTCGTCCGCCATTGGCGG
>JAGQHF010000233.1 GCA_020431985.1 Nitrosarchaeum sp.
AATACGACGATTTAATAATTTCATTTTGTGGCTGGTTTTTAAGGGATCGTCGTCTAGCTTGGTATGATACTAGTCTGGGGGGCTAGTGGTCGCAGGTTCAAATCCTGCCGGTCCCATCACACTTTAGATTCCTTAACCACTTCAAATCTACCAGTTTTGAATCAAAAAATAGTAAAAAATTATCTCGGACATCCAGGCTGTCTTGAGAATTTTTCAAATCTTTGATTTTTCTACTATTCTATCTGAATATGACTTAATTGAGCGTATCTTTTTTCAACTGTTTTAAAAAATGATATTTTCTATTTTGTTTTCTCAATTACTTTTATGAGATTTTCTTCTATTTCTTCCCCTGAAAACTTGAGATTGTTCTCTGATACCATTGAAAGTAATGATGTTGGTCTTGCCAAGCTAATGTAATTCTCATTGTCTTTATGATATACTGCAATGGTACATGGCAATAACAATCCCAAGTCTGGATTTGCTTCTAGGACTTGTTTTGCCAAGTTAGGGTTGCACACCTCCATGAGTCTGTAGTTATCTGAAAATTCTAGTCCTTTGTCTGCTAAAATCTTCTTAAAGTCCAGAGTCTCAAGCACTCCAAATCCTATCTCTTTAAGGTTCTTAGTAAGGTCTGATATTGCATCATCAATACTCTTTTGTGTCTTTACCGTATGCGTAAAACTCATAGAGTGATAGTATGTTTTTTTCAATATATTAGAGAAACATGATTTCCAGACCTGAAATCTATTACTGGAAAATGTATTTTTAACATAATAATAAAAATGACAGCTACCGTTTATGAAAACAAAAAATCTTGGAATTATTGCAGGAATTGTAATAACAGTTGCAATAATTGGTGCAATAACAATAAGCAATAATTCTTCAGACATTAACAAATTGGCAGTAGATTACGAAACAGTTGATGTGTTGCTAAAAAACAATGAACATATTTTTGTTGTCGATATTAGATCTGCTGAACAATATCAGAAAGGTCATATCGTTGGTGCTTCTCATGATATCTTGACTGGTGATACTCTAGAAAAAAGAGTAAAAACCATCCAAAACAAACTGCCTGAAATTGCCTCAACCTATAACATTGTCTTAATTGATGATGATGCGACAGATGCAAAAATTGCAGCACAAACTATGACTGAGATGGGCATCCAGACATTCTATCTTGATGGAGGTATGGCAAATTTGTCTGAAAACCTTGAATCCAGTTCTCAAATAGTAATTAACTCTCAAGAGTTGTCACAAAAACTTGCTGCAAATGATGATATTTTCCTGCTTGATGTTAGAGAGCCTGATGAATTACTTCAATCAAAAATTGATGGTTCAGTAAATATTCCACTTGCAGAGATTTTTGAACAAAATAGGCTAGATGATATCCCGAAAGACAAATCAGTTGTGGTTATTTGTGGTTCTGGAAACCGAGCAACAATTGCCACCTATGCACTCGCACAAGAAGGTATTGACTTTCAAGTCTTAGAAGGTGGAATGAATGCATGGACATCATTTCAGGAATCATGAATTTAGATTCCTATATCTTTTTTATTATCAAAAATATATGGAATGAATGATAGGCGATAACAGATTGGCCGATTTTAAAATTCTTGACAGAGAATCAAAATTAAGAAAAGATATTCTCAAAGCCTTATCTGACGAGTATTCTAGATCGATCATGAATTTTACAATTGAAAAACCAAAATCTGTTGTAGAAATTGTCAAAGAATGTGACATCCCAATGACTACTGCATATAGACGGGTAAATGAGCTAGAAGAAAACAAGATCCTAAAAGTTACTGGCTCTGTTGTAACGGATGATGGAAAAAAATACTTTCTTTATCAAAATAGGCTAAAATCCATCTACGTGATATTTGGTCTAGAATCGCTAGATGTTCAAATTGTAGAAAATGAAGGAATGGGCACCAGCTCCTACTGGTAATTTTCTATATTCTTATGCAACTATTTTCCTCAAAATCTAATGATGCACCACAATCATCACATGATATTCCTAGCTCATTTGAGAAAATCCTTGGGCTATCACAAACAAGGCATTTTCTGGTAATCTTTGCATAGAATCCTATGTTTTTTGAGAAATTTGTGTCACGTAATCGAAGTTTCATGTTGCTAGTACATCAAAATACTATATTACAAAAATAGATAATTTCCAAAAACGATTTCCACATGTGAAAATCAAATGGAGCAAAGACCAACATCCAAATGACAAAGAACGAAATAAGATGGGTCAGATTATTATCTATCAATAGCACATTACATTAATGGAAAAAATCTGTTGGCACAACTCGAAATATTCTAACAGCGATGTAGTGATAATTGGCATCCCTGATGAATCCCACTCACATTCACTAAGAGAAGGCACCTCACAAGCCCCCGATCAAATAAGAAACACATCCAACATGATGGACTCTTACGTCAGAAATGGACAGAAATCACTAGGCCTTCCAGTTAACAGAATTTTAAAAAATGTATTTGATTATGGTAATATTACAAGAAAAGAAATTTCGCAAACTTTTGCAAAGGTGTTCTCAGACAACAAAATACCAATATCTATAGGCGGGGATCATTCGATGAGCGCTGCAATAATTAAGCAACTCTCACAAAAATCAGGCAGATTATCTGTTGTGTACTTTGATGCACATCCTGATTTTATTACTTCTACCACAAACTATTACGGTTCTGTTTTTGGAGACATCTTAAACTGTATTGATCCTAAAACCAGCATCCAGATTGGAATCCGAACTCCCGAGGAAGAAGAATTGAACAACTTGAAGGAAAACCGAATTCTTGTAATAACTCCCTTTGACATTGCTGAAAAAGGCATTTCTAAAATATCACAACAGGTGCTTGATACTGTTGGCAACTCCACCTATGTGTCATTTGACATGGACTGTATTGATCCTGCTCATGCACCGGGAGTGTCTGTACCTGTACCTGCAGGAATATCAAGTCTGGATGCTATGTTTCTCCTCAGAAAAATTGCAGATAACGGAATATTAGGAATGGATATTGTTGAAGTATGTCCACCATTTGATATCAATAACAGAACATCACATCTCGCCTCCAGAATAATTGGAGAGGTAATATCTTCAATCAAATAAAGTCGTGACTTTAAATTCAACAAACAACAATTGTGAGTATGTTTGAAAATGAATACACTTGGGGACATGCAGTATCTCAGGGAAGACAGGATGAGTTTGATAAGAAATTTGATGATGCTGTGGAACGTGTGAAAAACAAATTTGGAAAGCGGTATCCGTGTATTATTGATGGAAAAAAAATATTTTCAAATGATACATTTGAGGTAAGATCTCCTTCTGACACGAGACTTGTTCTTGGCACCTTTCCCAAACTTAATGCATCACAGACACAGGAAGCGATACTTTTTGCAAAAAATGCATTTTCTGAATGGAGCCTCATGTCCTATCAAATCAGGTCTGAAATTTTCAAACAAACTGCTGATGAGTTTTCCAAAATAAAATTTGAACTGGCAGCTTGGATGTCGTTTGAAAATGGCAAAACAAGAATTGAGGCAATCAATGACGTAGATGAAGCCATAGACTTTATGCGATTTTATTCATTTCAACTTGAAAAAAATCAAGGATTCTGCAAGCAAACCCCTCATCCAAATCCGCATGAAAAAACAATGACCATGATGAAACCGTATGGGGTGTGGGGAATTATTGCCCCATTTAATTTTCCATCTGCAATTGCAATAGGGATGACTACAGGCGCATTGCTAACCGGCAACACCGCCATACTGAAACCTGCCAGTGCTACTCCTCTATCGTCATATTTTTTTGTAGAACTGATTATGGCCAAGATGCCTCATGGCGCAATTAACTTTGTTACAGGGGATGGCAGCATAGTAGGAAAGACCATTGTTGAAAGCAATAATGTAGATGGAATTGCATTTACTGGTTCTCAATCTGTCGGAATGGCCGGTTTCAAAAAATTCACCGAGCAAACATCAAAACCGTTCATTGCAGAGATGGGTGGAAAAAATCCCGTGATTGTCACAAAAAATGCTGATTTGGACAAGGCAGCCAATGGGGTGATGCGTGCAGCATTTGGATTTGGGGGGCAAAAATGCAGTGCCTGCTCCAGAGTTTATGTGCAAAAGAGCATTTCTGAAGAATTTCTCAAAAAACTAATTCAAAATAGTGCTTCTTTGAAGATTGGAATGCCTTGGAATCATGACACCTTTTTGGGCCCAGTAATCAACAATGACGCCATATCGAAGTTTGAGAAGGCAATTGATCTTGCAAAAAGAGATGGCAGAGTTGTTTTTGGCGGAAGTAAAATAATCGACTCTGAATACAAAAATGGTTATTTTGTTCAACCCACGATTGTTACTGATCTTCCAAAAGACCACCAACTTGTAACTGAAGAATTATTTTTGCCCCTTTTGTGCATAGAAACCTACGATGATTTTGACGAGGCCATCGTTCTTGCAAACAAATCAGAGTATGGCTTGACTGCAGGTATATTTTCTACTGACAAAAATCAGATAAGTGAGTTTTTTGAAAAAATCCAGGCGGGTACAGTTTATGCAAACAGGGAATCCAGTGCTACTACTGCTGCTCTTGTACAAAGCCAGCCGTTTGTAGGCTGGAAAGGCTCAGGAATCACTGGGACTGGGGCGGGAGGAGAATACTATCTGCAACAATTTCTAAGATCCCAAACTCAGACCTTGTGCGACTGAATAAACGAACTTCCTAAAAGCAATATGTTTCGTTTTCTCTCACGCAACCTCCTGATTGAATATGGCAGCCAATTTGTCCCATACGGAATATAGTCTGATACAACAAACCCTTGGTTTACAAGATCAGGTTTTAGCTCGTCTCTTACGCCTTTTAGGAGCTGAAACTCAAATTTTTTCTGAAATCTACCTGACAGTTCAATTGCATTTTTTATTAACTGTGAATCATGCGTTGCTATTCCAAACTCATTTGCATCTCTGAATAGCAAATTCATAATTTTGAGAAAACTTTGGTCTACATCACCTCTTGTTTTGTAAGCAATTTTGCCGTTTTCCCTGTATGCACCTTTGACAATTCTTATTTTTGCTCCATGTCTGACTAGATCTTTTACATCATTAAAGCTGCGTCTGAGATTGGCCTGAATAGCAACACCTAACCGTTCATATCTTGAGAATAAATCATGATACAGTTCTATTGTGTCATCTGTATGCTCTGATGATTCCATATCTATCCAGACAAAGACATGGGATTTTGACGCTAGGCCAATTATCCTTTCAAAACTTGAAAGACATGCGCTTTTATCAATTGACATACCCACTTGGGTTGGTTTTATGGATATTGCCCCCTTTACATTCCATTTCCTAAACGATGTAATTATTTGGCTATATTCCTGAATTGTATCCTCTATGGGCTCTTTTGTTTTATGATACTCCCCCAGTTTGTTGATTATTGCGTTTCTGCCGTTCTGGTATGCCTCTTTTGCAGACATTAGTGCATCATCAATATCGTCT
>JAGQHF010000234.1 GCA_020431985.1 Nitrosarchaeum sp.
ATTAGACTGAATTGCCAAATGGTTCAGCAAGATCCATATGATTCCATTAATCCTCGGATGAAAATTGAAGATATAGTGGTTGAGCCATTAGAAATTCACAATATAGGGACTAAAGAAGAAAGACAAACCCGAGTTCTCGAAGTATTAAGAGAAGTAAAATTAGAACCGGCAGAAGATATTGTAAAGAAATACCCACATATGCTTTCAGGGGGACAGAGACAGAGAGTGGTTTTAGCAAGAGCACTAGCCATAAAACCAAAAATCATACTAGCAGATGAACCCGTATCGATGTTGGATGTATCAATAAGAGCAGAGATGCTGAGCTTGATGAGAGAATTACAGAGGAAACACAAAATCTCCTTCATTTACATAACACATGATTTGGCTACTGCAAGACATTTTGGCCAGAGAATTGGAATTCTCTATTTGGGAAGAATTGTGGAGATTGGACCAATTGACGAGGTATTATTGAATCCCAGACATCCATATACGCAAGCTTTGATTGACACAATATCGGAACCAAATCCAAATAACGTGAATAAAGAAAAGCAAATCAGGATAAAGGATCCTCCAGACACTCGCGCTTCAGGGGGATGCAGTTTTAGGCCAAGATGTCCTTACGCGATTGAAATTTGTAAAACAGAACCTAAACTAGAAGAAAAAAACACAGAACATCTTGCAGCATGTTTTGTGGAATTAAACTAGTTTGCTTTCACTGAGGGAGCCCTTTTGTCTTTGTAGGTGACAACATGGGAAACACCATTTTTAGGATATACTCCATAAATCAATTTGGCTTTTTGCACCACAGAGTCCTTGAGGGAGACCATGATGAACTGACTTTCTTTAGCCCTCTCCTCTAAAATAGTAGATAATTTTTCAGAGTTGGGGGCATCCAGATGTGCATCAACTTCGTCAAACAGATAGAATGGAGAGGGTTTTAATTTTTGAAGAGCCAATACAAAGACAATCGCAGCCAAAGTTTTTTCACCACCACTAATAGATGTAGATTCTCTTTTTGGCTTATTTGGAAATTGAATCAGATAAGAAATTCCTGAATTAAATATATCATCTTCATTTTGTAATTCAAGCCAGGCATTTCCTTTGGTCATCTTGTTAAATATCAAACGTATTTCTTTATCCACCTTATCAAATGCATCCAAGAAAGTTTGGCGCTTGTCTTTTTCAATGTTTTCGATGAATTTGACAATAGAGTTACGCTCTTCTTCTAATGAGTTTTTACGTGTCGACATAGAGCGATACCCATAAGATACCTCCATGTATGTTTCCGGAGCTTTTGCGTTTAATGCATTCAGGGAATTCAGCTCAGAGGTCAACCCATGAACAATTGATTCCACGTCAAATGTTTGCATATTTTGGTCAAAACCAAATGTTGAGAGAAGTTGTCGTAACTTCGACTCAGTTTCATGCAAATCTGCCAGATCACGGTTTAGAGAATCTGATTGCCGTTCTAATTTGTTAATTTGATTAGAAATTTCTCGTTCAGTTTGTTTTAAATCATTCAATTTGTCATCAAAATCTTTCAGCTGTGCGATAGATGAACCAGAAGTTGATATCAATTCCTGTTCTTTTTCCCTAAGTTTTACTAGAGATTCATTTTTGAGTGATTTCTCCTTTTCAAGGACAGAGATTTTCTTTTCTAGATCCTCTTGTTGTGAGATAAGGGATTTTTCTTCTTCATGAAGGCTTTTTGAACGTGATTGTTCACGACCATCCTCAGTCTGTAATGAGGTCATCAAAGAGGATTTCTCTCGATATTCATTCATGATGGCAGTATACCGTTTCTCGGTATCTGATTTTTTCAGGTTTATTCTGGACAGTTCATCTGCAATTCTATTTTGTTCTCCACTTGCATAATTTTCCTCTACCAAGGCAATTCTTTCTGCTAAAGACTCTATGTGAGACTCGTTGGTGCTAATTTCGGTTAAGACACCTTCTTTTCTATTGGAAAGTACAGATATTCTTTCATACAACTGTTCTTGCATTTTAACGGCAGAGGAAATTCTTGATTTTAGATTAGAGTAATTTTCATCAGCTGACGTCAATCCTTTTTCAGACATTGAGAGTCGTTCTGAGTAGGTCATGACAGAATCCTCAATTTTCTTCAGAGAGAATTTTTTCTTTAGAACATATTTCTTGAGTAAACCAATAGACTGTACAAGCCCATCAATATCTGTGCTCATAGAGATTATTTTAGTAAGTTTAGAAATTTTGGAATTAATATCAATTATAACCGCTCCACCCTTCGCTTCAAAATATTCCCCATCAAGAGTCACAGACTTGTATCCTTTTTTTGATATACTATGTGCAGACTCACGGCTGTTTGTAAGAATAACATTTCCAAACAAAAAAGTCTTCAAAGCTGAGTATTCCGGGCTACAATTCACGTAATCAGACAAAACTCCAACAACGCCAGAATCTTGTGGCAAATTCAGTTTAAATTTTGGAATTGCATCTAAAGGAATGATCTTAAGTTTTGGAAGTTTTTGAAAACGTGCAACTTCGGCTATACTTAATAATGTTGCAAAATCTCGAACAACAATTGCTTTAATCCAGTCAGAACTTACAGCAAGGACCGAACGCTCATATTCTTTATCCCAAGAAATCATTTCATAGACTAAACCCACAATACCAAGTTTTTCTGCATCCTCCTTTAATTTTGCAACAGTATAGTCTTCATGCATAATCCCTTTTACGGTTTTAATTTTTGTTTCATATTGTGCTGCTGCTTTGCTTGATTTTTCTAAAATTAGATTTAGTTCATCTATGTCTTGATTTATTTTTGTTTTTTTAGAATTCAGTTTGTCAATTCTAATTTTAAGTTCTTTGATTGTAGCCTTATGGTTTATTATCATTGATTCCAAACGGCTTTGTAAGACAGTCAATTTTTCAATATCATTTTTTAGATTAGATAGTTTTACAGTATTGGATTTAATTTTAAATTCTAATTCTTCTTTCTCATGTTCATTTTTTGAAAGTTTTAATTTTGCATCATTTAATTTGATAGATAACTCTTTGATTTTATTATCAATTTCAGTTTTTTTGGATGCAGCTATAGACTGTTCATTAAGAATTTCAGTTCTTTCGTAATCTATCTGCTCTAGATCGAGATTGATTTTTTTCTTTTTGTTGTCTGTCTCATCAATTGAAAGTTTTATGTCGTGTATTTTGTGGGCTATTTCATTTCGCAATGAATCAATGGTATCAAGTTCTGATTTGATTTCAGGTAATCTGTTGCCGATTTGTTGAATTCTTTTAGTGGATGCAATAATTGCAGTGTTATCTGTCTCATACTGCTCCATTGCGGCGCTCAATTCCATATCGATTGCAGCCTTTGCCTGACTGTAGTCGTTAGCACGGGTCATTAGTTGAGATTTATCAGATTCGAGTTGTGAAATTTCGTGTTTTAGAGAATTTCTTTGAACGTCAAGTGTGTTAATTTCGTGCGTCAAGGTTTTGAGTGATTCGTCTTTTGATGTCTTTTGCTCCATTACAAGTTTAAGTTTATTTGCGGCAGAGATTGCTTTGTAACGATTTAGTTCGCGATTAATAAGATCATATCGTAGTTTTTGATTTCTTTCCTCTTCAAGTTCATCTATTCGTTTTTTGATTTCACCCATTTTTGCCAGGGCTATTTCGAGTCTACGGTCTGCCTCATCCAGTTGTTTTATTGCCTCAGTTTTCTTTTCGTCAAAATAAGACAAGCCAATCAAATCTTCAATGGTTTTTCTTTTTTCCTCAGAAGTGAACTCAGATATGCGTGTAACTGTGCCTTGTTGTACTGCATTGAGCTGGCCAAGACCAGCATTAGCCATGTCTAGTAGATCTAGGATGTGACTTCTGTTTGTTTGTTTTTTGTTCAGATAGTAATTGTTTTCACCGTCCTCGGTCATCTCCCTTGTAATTTCCACAGTGTCAGAATCAACGGGAATCTTTCTGTCGGTATTGTCAAAATGAACACTAGATCTAGCCATTTTTGGGCCACGTCTGTTTCCTTCTATGTCATGAATTAAGGATCGGAGTTTGTCAACCCGCATTACTTTTGGCTTATTCTCACCCATTGCAAAGATTATTGCGTCCAAAATGTTACTCTTGCCAGAACCATTTGGTCCAGAAATAGAGATGAGGCCAGGCTCAAAATTAACTACCGTGTTCTTGAATCCAAAAGATTTGAAACCAAAAATCTCAACTTTTTTTACATGTACCAATAATGTAACTAGGTTCGTTGATTGGATAATCGATGTTTAACAAGTTTAGTTGACATAATTGCATAATTTTTCTTGGTATGCTATGAAATTTGTTGTAGTGGAGATCGGACATAAAATGATCCTATAAAATATAGTTGAATTATTAATGAGAAATAGTGGCAACCACGATCAAAGCAGGAATAATTCAGACTAGAGAATATAGAGATAACCAAGATGGAATATACAAAGTATCAAGAATCCTTGAGGATTTGGGGGAAAAGGGAGTCAACATTGTGTGCTTGCCTGAACAGTGGTTAAAAGACAATACTGTTGAGAATTATGAAGAATATTTTACAGACTTTTGTAATATTGCTAAAGAATTTTCCATGACGATAATTCCAGGTGCATTTTATGAAAGAACAAAACAAGGAAATGTGATTTCTGCACCTGTGATTGGACCAAAAGGAATAGTTATAGGTAAACAGGAAAAAATCCATCCGTTCGATTATGAACAGACCTTGGTGGAATCAGGTACAGAAGCAAAAATTTTTGAGACATCATGTAAATTCGGCATTGTGATCTGTTATGACATGGTTTTTCCAAGAGTAGCCAACATCCTTGCTAGAAAAGGAGCTCAGATACTAATTTCGCCCAGCAGGATAGTTAGGAGAGGCATTTCACCATGGCATATGTATGTTCAAGTAAGAGCATTGGAAAACAGGACACCAATAATTGCGGCAAATGTATCCAGTAAAAGATATGGTGGAAACGGAATAATAGTAGATTTGATTGAAAATGACAAGGTGATTCTGCCAGACATAGAGCAGATCAAAGAGGAAAATGCGTTGTACAGAGAGTTTGAACTAGAAAAATATGATCCAATGAGAATGAAACGATTTTCAGATGCTCGTGAATTTACTTGATATTATTCGCCCGCCACAAATTTTTCACAGGCGATCTTAGCTGCCACATCAGATGTTTGCTCAATAGGATGCTTCATCAAATAGGCACTTGCGGGTTTAATCGGACCTCCTATTTTTCTGTCCAAGGCAATTTTCGCTAGCCTTATTGCATCAATAACAATGCCGGCAGAATTTGCTTTGTCATCTACCTCAAGGCGAACTTCCATATTGTAAGGTATGTTTGCCCATTGTCTTCCTTCGATTCTCATAAACATCAACTTTGTATTACCTAGAAACGGAATGAAATCGGATGGGCCAACATAGATTTGATCATCATCAAGTCTTTCATCCAATTGACTCTGAACACTTTCTGTTTTAGAAATTTTCTTTGAGACTAGTCGCTCTTGTTCTTTCATGTTAAGAAAGTCAGTGTTACCACCAACATTGATTTGGTATGTTTTTTCAATTTTAGTACCACGATCATTGCACAGCTTTGCCAAAGTACGATGGACTATTGTTGCACCTACTTGTCCCTTGATATCATCCCCAATACAAGGTATGTTCTTATCTTGGAATTTTTTTGCCCAAGTTTCATCTGATGCGATGAAGGAGGGAATGCAATTAACAAAGGCAGTATGAGTATCAAGACATATCTGTGCCCAAAACTCAGTTACCTTGTCAGAGCCCACCGGTAAATAAGATACAATGATTTCAGCTCCTGTATCTTTGATCACTTGTTTGATTTCTTCGGCAATTTGCTCATTGGTTTTAGTGCTCTTGATGGGTTTTACACGATTTTCAACCCATAAACCTACGCCATCCAAGACAGGACTTTCGTATACTTTCGCATCAGTTTTTGGTAATGAAGCCTTGTCAATCCAGTTAACCATGTTTGGATATTCATATATCGCCTCATTGAGAAGCTTGCCAACTTTGTTTTCACCAACGTCAAACCCACATACAAAATCTATGTCATGAATACCATAGCCTGCCAACCTATCATGTATTATTCCTATTACTTGTTGGGAGGGATTCTGTCGATAATACTCTATTCCCTGTATCAAACCAGAAAAACAATTTCCCACTCCCACTAAACCAACTTTAATTCTAGAAACCATCCGCATTCTGGTATTGATGAGCAGGTTAAAAGTTTTCTCAGAATGGCTCTACGAGCAAGGCAGAATTTTATAATCGAGGTATAGAAACAACATTGTGATTGAACCAGGTAGACCAGTAAGAGATATCCAGATTAACGCAAATACATCTATTGAAAAAATTTTTGAGGAATTGTCTCAATCAGGCGGGTTTGAAGCCATCAACATGGCAGACAGCATTGAAATTCTATCATCAATGATTAAAGACGATAAATGCTTAAGATTTATTTCGTTTGTGGGTGCAGTCATATCAACAGGACTAAGAGGAATCATCAAGGACATGATGAAGAATAACTGGTTTGATGTAGCCATAACCACATGTGGGGCCCTAGATCACGACATAGCAAGGCATTTTTCAAATTACAAGGAGGGTTCGTTTACAATGGATGATTCAGAATTGGCAACTCAGAACATTCACAGGTTAGGGAATGTTCTGGTCCCCATGGAGAGTTATGGTCCATTAATTGAAGAAAAGATGCAGGAATTTCTAGAAGAAGAATATCAAAAAGGAGTTAAAGAGATGTCAACTGCAGATATTTGCAACATGATTGGCAAGCACCTAGGAGAAGATTCATTTCTATATTGGGCTCAGGAAAATGACATAAACATAGTTGTTCCAGGCATAATGGATGGAGCAGTAGGTAGTCAAATTTGGCTATTCATACAAAAACACAGTGATTTCAAATTAAATTTAACAAAAGATGCGGATCTCCTCTCAGGATTAATTTTCAAAGCGGAAAGATCAGGGGCATTGATGATAGGTGGAGGAATTTCAAAACACCACACATTATGGTGGAATCAATACCGTGAAGGGTTAGATTATGCTTTCTACATTACGACAGCCCAAGAGTTTGATGGAAGTTTGAGTGGAGCCTTGGTACGAGAGGCAATATCTTGGGGCAAGGTGACGCAAGAAGCAAAGCAGGCTACACTGCATGCAGAAGCAACAGTGGTTTTACCGTTTATCTACTTAGCACTACTCTCAAAAATTAAAAATTAAGATAATTTTAGATAAAAACTATTAATGCGATGTTTTGCGTTGAATAATGCTTGAATTTTGAGTGAATTTTCTATAATTTGAATAACTAGTAATTTCATTTATGTTTAGTTTGCTAGGATTGAATAACAATGATTTTGGAATATTGTTAGAAATCATCGGATTTTTATTTGCTTTTGGAACGTTTCGAGTTTTTTTCTATATGTTTTATGAATTAATCAGGCGTGAAATTGTTTATCGTAAAGTATGGAATAATTATAAAAAAACGAATGAGTACAAAGAAAAATATTCTGAAGCAAAGAGTTTCAAAGAGGCGATCCAGATTAACAAGGATTTTGCCAAGGATTTTCAAAAGGAATATCATGAAAAGCATTGGAAAGAACTGGCCAAGATGGGGGAGGAAAGGTGGCCTGCATTTAAAAACATCTTGAAATTCATTGGGTGGTTCTTAGTTACTATCGGGCTAATACACCAATTCAGTATTTTTCAATAAATTTTGAAAGTTCTCTTCCTCGTTTGTTAGATTATGGTAACGTTTCATGTAAACAAAACGCGATTATTTTGGTTTTTTATTTTCAATTTTCATTGTGACTTTAGATTCAAATCGAATTATTGGTGTTTCCGTACGATCTTTTTTATTTGTAGATTTGATTTGACTGACTTCTAGAATGAGAAAAATAAAAAATTTATCAGATTCGTAGATGTTAATTGATTCTTTTATAGGTTCAAAATTTAGCATGTCAATCTCATCCTCTGCCGTGACTTTATTTGGTTCATCAATTTCTAATGAATCGGTGTCTATCAATTCATGTTTTTCGACATGAGATACCGTCTGAGTTCCAAATTCATATTGATATTCACCTTTCTCATTTTTATTATTTGGATCGTATCTAATAGTTGTAAGGATTTGTTTTACTCTTAGATATAACCCATTTTCAGTTTTGTATGTGTTAAAATCTTCTTTCACCGTAGTAAAATCAATATATTTTATAGAGTTTTTATCCATTTTTACCAAGACTCCGTTTTTAAATTCGGTATAACACTAAAGTGTCTCATGTTTCTAGTAAGAAATGTTTCATTACTTGTTAATGTTATACTAGCAATTAACAAATCCATGTCTCCGGGCCTATTTGATTTTATTTCATCATGATAAAATAATTCTCCAAATTTTTCAGCAGATTCAGTAGTAAATGGCAATATCTGAATTTCATCCAAGATTAATTTAATTTTAGAGATTTTATCCGAATTTTTGAATTTATGTGCCCCTTTATACAATTCAGCCACAGTAACTACAGTGGTACATAGTTTTTGATTTGTGGCAGTCAAATAACGTAATTTGGTTATTGCTGCATCATTTTTTCTAAGTAGATCAATTAAAAAATCACTATCTAAACAAACCACAATTTTCTTACAACTCAGGAGTTTTAAATTTTAATTTTCTATTTTCCTTCATTGCTTCAGATATACTTTCAGCTAATTCTTCATCTGGGTCTAATTTGTCAATTATAGAAAGAAGTGAATCATCTGATTGTTGTACTTCATCTTTAGTGACTTGACCTAAATAAGATGTAAGGGCAGCTGAACCAGAGGCAAAAAAGATGATTTCTTCTTGAGATTCATGAAGAAAGATTTGTTGAGACATATGATCATTAAAACATATTCGTATTTAGTATTGATTCCTACTAATAGTCAATTAGGTTCAACTAAGTGTGGTGTTGTTTCACCTTTACGTATGATTAGTCCACGTCTACTCCCATGAATTAAGCGTCCATTGCCGAACAGGCGTGCACCTTCCCGTCGGATGGACAGAAAATCATCCTAAAAGTCGGATTTATAATTCTAATTTACCGGCAGGGGAACCGTAACCCCTACCAGCATAGAGGACGTAACTTGTAAGTGTCTCTTTTATGCTGAAGGCAGTAATAGCGATGATCTCAATATTTTACGACATTTACGCGATCAAGTTTTCTATATAGATCAGTTTCATAAAAAAAAACTACATGCATACATTTGATGCAAAACCTTTCCTTGAGACAAGAGAGATTCTACTGTACGTATTGCAAAGGACAACCCACGATTGAGGTTCCTGCAGATCTGATATTTTTTTCTATCCGGGGCAAGGAGTTTATTGAAAATGCAAGATGTGTCATTTGCAAGAATGTTGGTTATCTAAAACTATCCTAAAAGTTTGATTAATGATTTAATTCACCGGCAGGGGCAACCATACCCCTGCCGGTTCAAAGGGACGTAAACGGATTTGGTTAAGATAATGTAGTTAGTCACTGAAGTTATTTCTGGGTTGTTTTTGATATGCGGCGTGCCTAGTGCAGGGTATTGGGATTGAAGGTTTTTCTTTCCGTATGGATTTACCAACTGGGTTCTGCCTACAAACCTTGTGACGGCAAACGCAGGTTTGAATTTGAGGATATAAGGTGCACGAATGATTGTTTTGACTCCAACTCACACAAGAATATAGATCAAGAAAACCCTGTTTATTGACTAAACTTAATTTGGTCAGATATCATCTTCAGGAAAATCCCAAATTGCTACTGTAAAACTGCATAAAATGAATTGAATGATATTACCAGTAAAATCTCTGATTTCTGAATACTTAAGATATAGATTAGCATCAGAATGAACTATGTCATTTCTTAGTTCAAATATTTGCTTAAACTGATTCCAGTTTTTATCCAATGGTTTGGTGTATTTTATGTGTGGATCTTCATAGAAGTAGCCACCATAAGTTTCAGATTCATATTTTATTGCCTCAAGATAATTGTCCACATTGTGCAATGAAGTGAAAACGGTGTTTATGTCTCCCAGATTAGAAAAATTAAAAGAGGATACCACTTGATCTTGTATTGGTTCATCAACCAATATTGTATAGAATAAATTTTTTGCTCTACTAGGATGATCCTTGGCAAGTTTGTAAGCATGAGTTTTCATATATATTTCAAAAAAAGTAATAGTTCGTATCAGCAGATAATTTGTCAGAGTGACTCTTACAATGTTCCCATGTTTTTGGTTTTTAATTTCTTTTAAAATAGGCCTAATTTCTTGTTCGGCAAAAAAATTCAAACGTGGCATGATGTTTGATTCAATCAGAGCCCTCAACTTTCTATTATTAACCAATCCACGTTTTTTTTGAGGCATAAAAAGATAGGAATCTAGAGTGTTTTTAGATTTACTAGAGGGGTGTTGTTTCACCTTTACGTACGATTAGGCCACGTCTACCCCTAAAAAGACGCTAACAAATAGTTGCGATCTTGATATTTAAGAGAATTACTGTTCTACCAAATATTACAAATCATTCAGAATCCTGTTTATACATATTAAAATCATCTTCGTTTAATTCTATTAGAGAATCAATTGTTTTAATGATATTATTAGATCGTGGAATAAATTGATCTAGTATAGTATTATGAAAATCAAAATTGGAAATAGATTTTAAGAATATTTGAATTTCAGATTCTAATTTAATACTCACATCTTCAGTATGTTTTGTAACAAATCTATCAAGTTTTTGTGAAGTTTCAACTATAATGTCTGAATGAATCTGAATTGGTTTTGATATCAGATCTTTACGTCTAGTTGTGATATTATAATATTCCATGAGTCCATTTAGGGTTTGAAAATGAGATTTTAATTCAGTAAGAATAATCGTTATAGTACTTGCTGTATGTAGATGCCTTTCCAGTTTTATTTTTTGTTGATGCAGTAACAATTTATCAATTTTTTTTTTTTTTTTTTCTTGCCTTCTGTAAAAATATAACGATAACACAACTGCCAAAACTCCTGCAATTATTAACTCAATAATCATTGTTTGCCAATTAAGTAAATCCCATTCAGACACAAAATTATTCAAATTCTATCAGATTTGAACTTTTAAGATTCATTAACCTGTTCTCTGTCTCGATAGTTTCTTCCCCTGGCAATAAAAAAAGGACCTGACTGCTGGAGAACTAGAGGTGTGCAAGGTGCAGCCAGGCCACAAGATGACTTGTAATCATGATTAATGTGGTTTAGAATAAAAAACAACATAACATAATCGTGAGATGTTTTATTGTTGTGAAATAATTTCTAGGGATGTACCATTGATTTTTGGTACTCTAGCTCATGAGCTCACCTGAGCTCATGAGAGCTCGTCTAATCAAAATCAAAGAATGCATCTAGTCCGCACTGCTTCTGGGTCCGCATTCCATGTGACCATCTCAAATGTGATTCAAACAAAGACTTGCAATGAAGTATTTTGTTGCATCTTGGGCATTGGTGTTCTTTTAGACAAAAAACACATGCACAGTGCGGGCTATGGCTCATTGTGTTTGCTCCCTAATTTCGTAAACAGATGCGTAGAATGGTGAATCTTGGTTATGACA
>JAGQHF010000045.1 GCA_020431985.1 Nitrosarchaeum sp.
ATTTATCAAATTCATTATCTTGAAGAGTTTGTAAAAAGACCCCCAAGAGATATCAGAGCGATCATGGTAGGAGATGAAATCGTCGCTGCCATTTATAGAACCTCTGGAAATGGAAATTGGAAGACAAACATGGCATTGGGTGGAATTGCAGAAGAATGCAAAGTCACGTCAGAGATGGAAGAAATGTGTATTAAGGCAAAGAATGCAGTTCAGGGAGATATTGTAGGAGTAGATTTGATGGAAAGCGAGCAGAGAGGATTAATGGTTCATGAGGTTAATAATACAACAGAATACAAAAACACTGTACGAGTGTGTGGTGTTGATATTCCTACACTAATGCTAGATTATGCTCTTAAGTTTAGAAAGTGAAAATTGGACACAACATTTACCGTAACACCTAGATTCACAGTCAAGATGCTGGAAAAAGCACTTAGACTTTACACTCCATCATTGAGCGAAAAACCAATGGCGGAATTTCTTGCGGACAAATGCGATGATCTTGGTTTTGAAGACATACACATAGATGAGGTAGGAAATATAATTGCAAAAAAAGGTTCAGGTCTGCCAAGAATTTTGCTTTGTGGTCATATGGATGTGGTACCCGGAAAGGTCAAAGTGCGAAAAGAAGGAGATTCTCTCTATGGAAGAGGTGCATCAGATGCAAAAGCTCCACTGATGGCTATGCTCTTTGCGGCAGCATCCATCCAAAACAATAACGGCACAGTGATTTTTGTGGGAGCAGTAGATGAAGAAGGCAATGCCACAGGAATTAAAAATCTGGTAAAAAACAATATGGATGTAGATTACGCAATTTTTGGAGAACCCAGTGGCATTAAACAAGTAACAATTGCATATAAGGGAAGATTAGCAATAAACCTCAAGGTAAGTGTTCCAGACAGTGCACATGCAAGTGCACCTTGGCTTTCAAAAAATGCAATACAAGAGTCAATGATATTTGCAAAAGAGCTCAAAGAGGGGCTAGAATCAGGACAGGAAAAAAGATCCAAAGGGATGTTGCTTACAGCAACTCTAACAGAGATAAAAGGTGGAACCAGCCATAATGTTACACCAAAAGATTGTGAGACAATATTCGATATTAGAATACCAGTAGATATGAATTGTAAATCAATTGAGCAAAGAATTGCATCTTTGGTAAAAGATATTGCTGAAAAAAGAGATGTTGAGGCATTTTATTCAATCCTAGACGAAACGGAGCCTTTTGAGGCACCTCACAACTCTCCCTTAGTAAGAGCATTTACTCTTGGAATAATGGATGTAGAGCACTCAAGGCCTACCCTTATAAGAAAAACAGGGACAGGAGACATGAACGTTATTGGAAATCAATGGAATATCCCTGTAGTGACCTATGGTCCAGGAGATCCTCATCAAGCTCACACAATAGACGAAAAAGTATCAATTGAGGAATATCTCAGAGGAATTGAAATCCTTAAAAAAACTTTAGAACACTTAAAACGACTTCACGATATACAGATGAAATAATGCTTTGGTTCGTCGGGTTAGGAATTTCGGGTGTTGAGTCCATTCCTTATAAAGCAGTGAGAGTACTTAAAGAAGCTGATATTGTATATTTTGAACAATTTACTAGTCCGATTTACAAATATCAGTTAGCAAAAATCAAAAAAATGATTTCAGGTAAATTCATAGATGCGCGAAGATGGTTGGTTGAGGATGGAGTAGAAATTCTCAAAAACGCCAAAAGAAGAAAAGTTGTTTTGTTGTCATACGGAGATCCATACATTGCCACAACCCATATAGAATTACGTACAAGAGCAATTACTGAAAAAATAAAGACAGGTTCAATTCACGCGTCATCATCACTTACATCAATGATAGGAGAGTGTGGTCTTCAGTTCTACAAGATAGGAAGAATTGCAACAATTATGAATGAAATGAAATCATTGACTACACCCTATTACGTAGTTTATAAAAATATCATAGAAGGTAATCATACTATATTACTACTAGAGTATAATCAAGACAAAAACTTCTTTATGGATCCAAAACAGGCACTTGTGGGTTTAATTGAGACTGAAGAAGGGCAGAAAAGAAACGTAATCAATAAATCCACATACGGAATCGTTGCATCAAGGATAGGATTCAGAGATCAAGGTATAGTGTCAGGCAGAATAGAAAATCTGTTGAAAATGGATTTCGGTAAACCACCACACGCAATCATAATTACAGGAAAATTACATTTTACAGAATCAGATGCCTTAAAGATTCTTGGAAAATGCATTGATGAACCCTCAGATAATTCTGAAAATACAAAAAAAATATCAAAGCAGATGATGGAAAAATATGTGCCAATGATAAGAGAGGCATTAGCAGAAATTCGACCGCATTATAAACAGAAAAAAGAATATCAAGTAATACTAGAAAATGCGGAGCTGTATCTAGATGATGCAGAGAACTTCCTTCAGGACGGACAAGAAGAAGTTGCTGTATTGAGTGTCGGGTATGCAGATGGGTTGATTGATGCTTTGAGGTTAGCCAAAGG
>JAGQHF010000235.1 GCA_020431985.1 Nitrosarchaeum sp.
TCCACATAGTTGCACTTGGGACAGATCAGCTCAAAATCACTTTTTTTTAACTTGACTTCACAGTTGGGGCAAAACTTCATCTAATTTACCTGAATCTTGGAATTAAATAATTGTTTAAACTCATTGGCTAGTTTAATTGCGGATTCAGCTGCATTTTTGATTTCATCCAGTGGCTTTGCATTTGAGTTAACTTTCATCCAACATTCATTTGTAAGGGGATGTTTTACTATAACTCCAGCAAAATCTATCTTGGACTCCTTTAGCAGCTCGTGCTGGATAATATACAATATGCCTACATCTGTTTCCTTTATTGATATGTTGATTTCCTTGGGTTCTGAGCTGATTACTTGAGCCTGCATGTAATCGGAAAAAGCACTTATTGTGGATATAAATCATTATGAGAAGAGATGGCTGAGAGCAAGATATCTGAGATTCAGTTAACAAAAAACAAGGAGGAATACTCTTTACAGGATACCGTTGAGATTACCGTTAATTTTTCAATTGAAGGGGACCTGAGAAATGCCTTTAATGAGACAAACTGGACCCAGGCATACAACAAAAACGACGTTTCTTTCAAGCTAAAGTACGGGGTCAAGCTGTTAGCAGGTGGCTTTAGAAAAAAAGAGGTGGGAAAGACCATTGATACGTACAGAAAGGCATCAATTTTTTGGACCAGAAACCCAAAGCTCGTTAATCCAATGAAGGATAGGAGAATATGGGTTCAGGTTGCCAAGAATTTTGAGCCATTCATCAGACTCTCAGAAGAAGAGGTTAGGCAGGAATTGTTTGATTTTAGTGAAAAAATAACTTGCAAGGCATCAGAACTTGGAAGTGGAAAACACAAGATCTCTGCAGAAGTGTTTGCTTCTTGGCAAAAACATGAGTATACCGAATCAGGCAACATCAAAAATACATCAAAAGAAATTGAAGTCGTAATTAATTAGGGATATAAAGTACATTTTAAGACAGTCAACATGGCAAAATACGATGGTCTGCTTGGACAACCGATTCTAGAAGTAGAAGAACCTGACAAGGAGGGAGGAATCACATTTATCTTTAAAGATAATAGATTCTTGTTCGTAAAAGCAGTGGATGGAAAGATCGAAACTGTCTCGATTCCGGAGTAAATGAAAGAATGAGTAAATTCGATCAAATCAAAATGATAGAGCTTGTCAAGGTTGAGGATCCAGACTCTGATGGTGGACTAACTTTGATATTTCAAGAAAATAAAACACTAAAGATCAAAGTAGTGGATGGAAAACTCGTATCAGAGTTTGTCTAGTCTTTCACGTGTTTTTGGTAGTAACCAATGGCAAGTTCTTGGATTTCAGACTGAATAGATCCAGGTCTCTCTTTTCTAATTTTTTGTATTGCATCTTTTGCGGAATATTTTTGGTATTTTACTAGATAGCAGGCAAGTATGGTTCCTGCTCGTCCCATGCCAGCGGCGCAATGCACCATTACAGCTTTGTTATCAGAGATTTTTTCGTGTATGAAATCAACTGCGTTGTCAATTTGGTCCATGTCTGGTGCAGTAAAGTCTGGTGTTGGTACGTGAAGATAGTTGATTTGTCTTACCCAGTTTTCTGGAAGTGCATTTTCAGTCATCGTCACAATAGACTGAATTCCTTGGCTTCGTACCCATTCTAGCTCATCAAAGCTTGTTGGCATTCCAGAGCCTGCCAGTTTCTCTTCAATGAGCCACGAAAAATTGGTAGGTTTCTTCATAATCTTACCGTGTACCTTTCTCCAAAGATTACCAGGTTTGCTCATATATCATGTGATGAATTCCTGTACTTTTAGGCTTGCGAATATGGACTGGCCTTATATGCCCAATGATAGTATTTGCAATGTGGAAAAAGAAGCCATACTGTATGAGAAACTGCCAAACAACAAAGTTCGCTGTACTGCGTGTGCAAGATACTGCGAGATGAGTGACGGGCAAATTGGTTTGTGTGGTATTCGTGGGAATAAAGATGGGAGACTAGACCTGCTTGTGTACGGCAAGGTGATTGCAGGACATGTAGATCCTGTTGAGAAAAAGCCTGTTACGCACTACCATCCAGGGTCCAAGGTTTTTTCGATTGCCACAACTGGATGTAACTGGTTGTGCAGGTATTGCCAGAATTATGACATTAGTCAGAGAAGAAAGATTGAGGGAACAGATATGTCTCCGGAACAGGTGGTAAAAACCGCATTGGATAATGGTGCTGATGGTATAGCATATACCTACAATGAACCGTCCATATTCATCGAGTTTGCCAGGGATTGTGGAGTTTTAGCGCATAAAAAAAATCTCTACAATGTTTTCGTATCTAATGGATATGATACCCCAGAATCAGTAAAAATGATGAACGAGTTTCTTGATTCCATAACGGTGGATTTTAAGGGAAATGCAGAGCCGAACTTTACGCGCAAATACATAGGAATTCCAGATCCACAGCCAGTCTTTGACACACTAGTTGAGATCCGTGACAAGACGAAGATTCATGTCGAAATAACGGACTTAATCATCCCTCAAGTAGGCGATAGTTTGGAGCATGCAGAAAAGCTATGCAAGTTTGTTTATGACGAATTTGGTCCAGAGATGCCCATCCATTTCTTGCGCTTTCATCCAGACTACAAAATGATGGAATTTGATTCAACTCCGGTTGAAACACTAGAGAGACACCACAAAGTTGCAAAAAAAGTGGGGCTAAAATATGCATACATTGGCAACGTACCAGGGCACCCGTTAGAACATACCTACTGTCCAGAATGCAAAAAAATTGTAATCAAGAGGTATGGTTTTGATATAGAAGAATGGAACCTTAATCAGGATAATCAATGTAATTTCTGTGGAAACAGGATTCCGATTGTAGGTAAGCTGTCAAAAAATTACAAAAAAAATAGGTTTCATTTTGTAGATTAGACTGCAATTGCTCGGACAGGCGAACCTGTTGCATCTCCTAGTTTGAGAGGTAAAATTACGAAATTAAAATTATTGTACTTTATCTTGTTCAGATTTGAAAGGTTTTCAACAATTAGGATATTTTTTTTGGCTAAAATCTTGTGTGCAATAAACTGTTTGTTTGTACCAAGATCAATGCTTGGCGAATCAATTCCAACAAGATTGAGGTTTTTTGATGCCAAGTATGTTGCGGCTGATTTCGATAAGCCGGGATTTGTTTGAAAATAGAAGTTTTTGTTGAGGTTCTTTTGCCAACCCGTATAAAACACAACAGATGAGCGGTGTTGAATTTTGTAATTTTCTTTTTCAAATAAAATTATATCTTCTTTAGTTATGGTTTGATTCCTGTCCTTGTGAATTTTTACCAATACAGCATTGCCAAAGAATCTGTGTACGGGAATTTCATGGATTTTTACACCATTTCTGGTAAAATGGTAAGGAGCATCCATGTGAGTACCGGTGTGAGAACTTAGAAACAACAATTCAAGATTGTATCCATCTTCTTTGAGGGTAGACCAAGGCAGGAATTGTGTCTTTGGAGATCCAGGAAAATTTGGAATGGAATTAGATATTGTCAAGGAAAGATCGATAGGGTCCACGGTCATAGAACAAATAGTTGCCAAAGTTAAATATCTATGAAAGGTTAAATACTGTTTTTGTAAAATTTTGAATGTGCCAACGGCGTATGTTCTACTGAATTCTGATCTTGGATCAGACGAATCGATTATTGGTGAAGTGAAAA
>JAGQHF010000004.1 GCA_020431985.1 Nitrosarchaeum sp.
CTTTCTCATTTGTATTTGGAACCCTGTTATTTGGGGGTCTACACTTTACAACATTGGTAATGTAAATTTCATCCCTTGATATTCCTGCATTATACAATGCCATTGAAAGCTTATTTCCAGCGGCTCCCACAAATGGTTCTCCTTTTTGATCCTCGCTACGACCCGGGGCTTCGCCTACAAAAATCACATCTGATTCAAAACTTCCCTTTCCTGGAACTGATTTTGTTCTTGTCTTGCACAAGTCGCATTTTGTGCATTCCGTCACCTTTTGCCTGATTTCCTCTATCTTCATTTTACACACTCTTTACTGTTGCAATGCCTCTAACTGACGGTCCTCCATTTCCCATGATCATTGACTGCATAGGATCTCCTTTGCCACAATTTGTGATTGGTCTCACCATAAAATTATCTCCACACGCATCAACAGAATTAAAAAAATCTGGTGCATTTCCAACTACTATCACATCTCTTAGCAAATCAGTAATCTCTCCGTTCTCAATCTTCTGCGCATACTGACATGATATGCTCCAATTATACCTCCTCATATCGATTGACGGTATCTTCATATTGCAAATCAAATATCCATGTTTTACGTCCTTTATCATTTCCTCGTGTTTCCAATCCCCGCTGCCAATACAGGTACACGCCATTCTAATTAGAGGCATAAACGTGTAGTCTGTTGCCCTCATGTTTCCAGTTGGTTCTGTTCCAAAAATTTGTGCTGTTTCTCTATTTTGCATGTGACCTGATAAAACCCCGTTTTCTATTAGCTGTGTTTTTTTTGTTTTTACCCCCTCATCATCATAATGATATTTGCCTAAACTATGACTGATTGTAGGATCGTCAAACACATTCAGTGCTTCGGATCCTATTTTGGTTCCTAGTTTCCCTTTCCACCAAGCTCCTCCTGCCCATGCCATCTCTTTGCCAAGAACTCTATCAGCCTCAGAAGGATGTCCTAAAATCTCATGTGTGAGGAGAGCTACAAAATCTGGATTCATCACAACAACGGCCTCCTCTTCTTTTGCAGGTTTTGCATAGGTTAATTCTGAAGCCTTATGTGCAATCTTTCTGGCGCTATTTAATGCAACATCCTTCTGTATTATCTGTTCTATGCCACCTCTTCCTCCCTCTGTTATGTTGATTGACTGTGTAATTCCTGATTCATGGGCGGTCGCAACCATATCAATCACTGTGTCCGTATGTGTTTGTAGTATTTCTGAACCCTCACTACTTTTGAAATACTTTGAGGTTTCTGAAAACCATGGACTTGCAATCGATTTTATGATGTGAGGAATTTTTGATATACTGTCACTGCATTCCAGACCTATCTTGAGTAAACTTTCCATATCTGGTTTTCTCAAAACTGGTGAGTTTATCTTGGCTTTATTTACTGGAATCGCACACAGTTTTACTTCCTCCTTGGTTTTTACCGCATATCTGGAATTTACAAGAGCATTATCAATACTAATTCTTATGCTATCAAAACTATCTGGATTTGAAAACGCACAAAAAGCCCATGCTCCACTATTTAGCAGTCGAATGCCTATCCCGCATTCTGTTCTTTCTTTGATATGTTCTATGTCTCCATTTTCAATAACCGCTGAATTTCTGTAGTATTCTTCGGCTCTTGCATCACAATATGTGGCACCCTTATCTGTTGCATATGCAACTGCCTTGTCTGCAATATCTTGTAATCCCAGATTCATGAATCCGTTTATTGCATAGACTTCCTAAACTTTGCTTTAATGATTTGATATTGCAGGCATGGTAAAGTAATACTCGTCCTCAAACTCAAAGTCAGAAACTCCTTTGTTGCGTAGATGCTCAAAATATATGGTACAGTTTGTGTAAAACTCGTGATTTTTGTGCTCATCATGATCATTTCCCATGACTTTTCTTCTCAAAATCTGTTTTTTTACATATGGTGAGATTATTTAGTTAAGAAAGTTTGTTTTCTTTTAGCAAAATCGACTCCTGTGTATGTTCTTCTTTTCAATTAAACCTTGTCAATAAAATCACTATTCTTAAATCACGTATCATTTTCTTTGCGACGATATGTGGGATTTCTGGCAGTCACACTACTGATACACGTCTTCTCAATAATGATGATAACGCGAAGATGATCTTGACTGCAGAAAAAATGGACATTGAAAAAATTACCTTAAATTACAAAATTCACAAGATCATTGGACAATATACTTCCGCATTAGAACACACATTTTTGTGGATCGTAAATGCTGATAACACACATATAATTCAACAATTTTGCATTGACAGCAGAATTGCAAGTTTTAATTCTGTTTAGTCCCAATGTTAAAACTCCAACACGTTATTGAAACTGTAAAGAAAACAAGCCTCCGATGACAAATTCTTTAATTATGTTTGATACTGTCTACTGTTAATTTTTTCAAAAAATAGTTCTAATGTTTTTCCAAATTTTTTTTGAAGTTCTACAAGATGTGTACTGTCTACTATTAGTGAATCCCTGTTGAACCACGGTTCACATAAATAGATATTCCTATTCATTTCAATTTGTATCCATGGAATTGGATTGTTTCCATACGTTCTCGTTATGTATCCACCTTGAAATGGCTCATTTAATGAAATTTCGCTTCGGTTAATCCCATAAGACTCTGATATGCATTCAGCTAATAACTCAATCATCTCTTTTGATGATGTTTTTCCATTTTGATTGGATAAACAGAACAATGGTCTTTTTTTGTTTTTTCCATCTGGTGAAATATTTGGGGCAATAGCTGCCATGGAATGACAATCAAAGCATATCTGCAAGTCCATTTCACGAATGCTTTTTTGAATTGTTCTATGGTATGGTTTGTAGTATTGGTCTATTAATTTCTCTATGATGTATTTGTCTGGTTCCTTTCCCTGAAAATAAATCGGCTTTTGATAACATGTTGCGCTCTTTATTAATCCGTCTGGATTTTTTGGTGGCATGTCGTGCAATGAACGATTTAAATCAACAAATGCTCTTGCAATGTCTGTTTTGATAACCTGTTGCACTTTGCTGCCCAAGTCATACATCTCAACAACAAATGGATCAGAGTCATCAAACTGGTCATGTTCTGTAATACAAAGATGTCCGTCAAGTTCAGGAGGCTTCTTTGTTCCTCCATGTGGAATGGATAATAATGCTGGAAGTTTGGTCAATTAAGACCCTCTGCTGTTCCATCACGCCTGACTTCTGCAACTCCATGAAACCCACGCTGTGTCTGTAATCTCATAACTGCATGTATTGCCCCATGATAAAATGAATACCTCTCCTTCATTACAACATCATATCCAATTTCTTTGAGATAATCGACAATTTCATGACTGAATCCTCCTTCTTCCATGCTTACTGTACCTCCGATTGCACAATGAAACCTAGGTCTGTCTACTGCTTCGCTCATTGGAAGGTTACCGTCTACTATTCTAGAGAGAAACTGGGTTATTGTAGAAAATATTCTCTGACTTCCTGGACTCCCTATCACCATCCAAAGACTCTTGTTGTAAAACACTAATGAAGGTGAAACAGAAGTCCACGGGATTGCATTTGGTCGTATATAGTATGGATGGTTGGCGTTTGAAAATTCAAAAGCTGACATGTAGTTATTGTAAAGAAATCCAAGCCCCTCTGCTGCTGCTTTTGAACCGTATGCTAGTTCAATAGATTGCGTTATGCCTACTGCATTTCCCTCATCATCCATAGTTGAAAGATGTGTTGTATCTTCTCCTCCAAAGTCTGGGTCAATCATGGGTAAGGTGGCATCCATGGAATCATGAATGGACTCGGCCATCTGTTTTGCAAAATGTCTCTCTAAACCTACATTTACTCCTGTTTGATCATAGGTATGGCGTTGAAGCGGCTGTTGAGTTCTGTGCAGAAAGGCTTTCCTAAATGTTTCAGCAACAAAATGATACGAGCTTGGCTTACCACTACGCAAAAATTTTGAGGGAAGGTGATTAAGCATCATAAGTGTAAGCAACAGTGTTCTTCCTGCTGCTGGTGGGGGGAGAGTCACAATTGAAACATGACGATATTTTCTGCTAATGGGTTTTTTCTCAATAGGTTCCCTGATAAAAACAAGGTCTTCATAGCGCACAAGGCCACGATTATTTCTCATATCTCTATCAATCACTTTGGCAATTTCTCCTTGATAGAAACTCTCAAAGCCGTTTTCTGATATGATCTCTAAAGTGTATGCGAGATCCGATTGAATGAATCTATCTCCTACACCATATGGTGTCAATCCATCTTTGAGAAAATACTTGGCACCTGATTTTGATTTAATTAGAAAAAAATTGTCTAATTCTCTTGTCTGCAAATTATGTTGTAACTGTGTAATCATGTAACCATTTTTTGCAATTCGGATTGATGGGGCGACTATTTTTTGCCATTCTAACTTGCCATATTTCTTGTGTAAAAACCCAATCGTTGATAGGGTACTCGGTACTGTGGCTGCTCTGTATCCTAGTCTCCGACTTCGCTTCTTTTTGTAGACTGAAGAATGAGCCAAAGAAGGTGATCTACTAGAACCGTCTATGGCAATAGACTTTCCATTTATGTGCAATATTGCCATTGATTGTCCACCAATACCTGAGGCCTGCGGTTCACATACTCCTAGAGCAAGAGCTGTGGCACAAGCTGCATCGATTGCATTGCCTCCTTTTTTGAGCATTTCAAGTCCAGCCCTTGTGGCATCAGGAAATGCTGATGACACCATTCCTTTTTTGGAAGTAGCACATTTTTTATCTGCAGTTGGCCTGAAGGAATTTTCTATCTGCTCAATATTCAGGTGTTATCATACTCCTTCCCACAATGAGGACAAGTCCGTGTCTTTTGTCTTTTTTTACGTAATTCTTCTGTAAATGCAGACGCCATGATGCCTGTAGGGATGGCATATACAGCAATACCCAAAATTGCAACAGCTCCTCCAACAATCTTTCCCATTATTGTTACTGGATATGTGTCTCCATATCCAATAGTGGTGAGTGTGATTACTCCCCACCACATTGATGCTGGAATGCTAGAAAATATCTCAGGTTGAGCCTCATGCTCTGCATGATACATTAGACTAGATGCAAAAATCAGAACAATAAATAAAATAAAAAATGCAACTGCTAGGTCCCCTGCTTTTGACTTGAAAACCTCTCCCAATGTTTGCATTGGATCAGAGTATCTTGCAAGCTTGAACAACCTAAACAATCTCAAGAGTCTGATTATTCTTATGAATCTGAGATCTGTTATCACAAAAGGCAAGAAGAATGGCAGTATGGCTGCTAAATCCACTAGCATCATTGGAGTGAATACAAGTCGTAGTCTGGCATATCTTGTATTTTCATATTTTGGATTTAATTTACAAACAAGAATTCTTCCTGCATATTCTGCTGTAAAAATGATTACTGAAAAAACTTCAAATGGAGTAAACAAATAACCGTATTCGTCTAAAACAGATTCCTCCGTCTCAATAACAACAAACAAAACATTAATCGAAATAAGTGAGATGATAAAAATCTGAAATCCTCTTGCTAATCTGTCATTGGTAGTGCCCTCAAGAATCTCATATGCACGTCGCACCACTTTGTTGACCATTTAATCACTAGATCCAGTTTTTTCTCCTAAACCATGATATCATGACAAGAACAATTATCACCATTACTCCAATCATGACAAAGTAACTCCCTTCCCATTCTAGTTCCGGAACATAACTGAAATTGGTACCATATATGCCAGCTATGAATGTGATTGGTATGAATATACTAGCAATGACCGTAAGTGTTTTCATCACCTCATTCATTTTGTTACTTACACTGGAAAGATACGTGTCAACCATTCCTCCGATTACGTCTCGCAGTCCCTCAATAGTGTCAATAACCTGAATGATGTGGTTGTACGTATCCCGAAGGTATGTGTTTGTTTCATCGTGTATCAAAGATGTATGGCCACGTTGCAGGCTGTCTATTACTTCCCTCGCTGGCCAAACCGCTTTTCTTAGCATGATCATTTGACGCTTTAGTAATTGAAGAGTTTGCAAAGTATTTGGTATCGGATTGTTCATCAATTCATCCTCAAGATTTTCTGTAATGTCCCCGATTTTTTCAAGTATTACAAAATAACTGTCAACAATTGCATCAATCAGAGTATATGCCAGATAGTCGGTTGCACGATTTCTAATAGTTCCTACATTCTCTCGAAGTCTTTTTCGTATTTCATCAAAAAAATCTTGTTCAATTTCCTGAAATGACAAGAGATGGTCTTGTGCTATGACCAATGATACCTGTTCAAGATCTATCTTACCCTTGTCGTCTCTAAAATGTGGCATCTTTAAGATTATGTGGATATAGTCATCTGAAATTTCAATGGATGGTCTTAATTCTGTATTCATTATGTTGGATTGATGTAATGCATGAAGCCCAAATACATTTCCAAATTTTTCTATGATTTCAGGATCATGTATGCCTATAATATTAACCCAAGAAACGTTTGATTTTCGTCTAGATTCCAGACATTCTTCAATTGTAGCATCTCTATTTTCTATTATGCTGTCTTTGTCAAACTCTATTAGTTCCAGTCGTATTTTGTCTACTTTTCTTTCTCCGATATGAACGAGTGCTCCTGGTCTAAGACCTATTGTGTCTGCAATTGTGGTTCTTTCTTCTTTTGGTTTGTTAATGATCCGCGAAAGTCTAGTTAAATCATTAATTCCAATTTCATGAGTAATCTGAGAAACCCTTGATGTTCTGCTGACAACTCCAACAATGATAAACCCTGCTATAATTGAAAATGTCAGACTTACCGTAAGAGGTGCGAAATCACCTACAGTGGCAGCTTGATAGATTGCCTGAACATCTGTAAGACTATCTATTTTTGCCAGAGATCCTATTGTCAAATCCAGAAGGAAGAAAAGAAATGAAATGATTGCACCAATGATGATTGCAGTAAATGCTGTTATCTTTGGTGGTATGTGTATGTTTTTTTCCTTTTTGTATGGAGAAAGATATCTCTTGTATTTTACAACCAAAAGTGCAATTGCCGTAATTATTATTGTGGATGTGACCCACCAAACGATGAATATACTTCCTTGCTCTGATTCAATTTTCTCTATTCCTGAAATCAAGTCTCCGATGTTTCCAGTTAGTGGCAATGACAACAATGATGTTGCAATGCCAATAACAATTTGATAAACAAAAGCAAACGTAAAACCAATAATAAGTCGATTTAAGATAATGCCAAATTTCTCGTTCATTTTTGACTCCTACGGTTGATATCTGTGTGAATAAACATTAAGACATATTCAAAAACCATGTTATTGTGAACACTTGTAAATGACAGATGTCAACAAAGCTGCTCGTTCAACAATACTATCATGTATGATATATTCCTGTGTGGAACGATATCTATCACCCTTGGGCCCAAATCCATCTAATGCAGGCAGCTCTGCGGGCACATTACTTATGTCTGATGACATAATCTGCTCATGGCGTTTTATTTTAATTTCATGTTTTTTTGCCAAGTCTTCTATCATTTCATAAAATGCTTTGTCTGATTCTTCTTCAATTACTGGTGGTCTAGTTTGGAGTTGGTTAATTGATACATCAAGTTTTGGAGATCCTGATTCGCGTTTCTTCATTATGGTTCTTATTCTAGAGTCTAATGTCTCTCCTAATCTTGGATTCTTATATGCGCAAACTATTGAAAGCGTTGCATAGTTTGGTGTGTGTCCGTATGTTCCTTGAGCTACTATGGACGTGGTTCTTATTCTGTAGTCTTTTTCATCTTTTGATAATTTTTCAATTGCGGAAATTTTTTTCCCTAGAACCGGTATAATCCCATGGATGTCTGACGAAGAAATATTTGGAGCTGTAAACCTAATTTGATAATCGTTTCTTCCATAACATGTAGTGATTATTCCACCATCTTTGCTTGCAGATTTTAGACCTATGATGTACTTGGATTTTTTTGAAAATTCTTGAACAAACTTCTTACTGAATCTTCCACCTAAACTGTCATCTGTTGTTAATAATATTGCACATTTTACCTTGCGTAGTCTTTTAGCAAAACGCAATGCATGTAACGCACTTAACATTACGGCAATGCCTCCTTTACTCTCTGCTATTCCAGAACCATAAATCCTGTCATCATCTTCATAATAATTAATTAAATCATTAGGACCATAGTGTGTATCTAAATGAGACACGATTAAAACATCGTTTTGTGGTTCTGAATGATTCCGCATGTAGTGAAAATCCCCTACATCAAATTGTTTAAGAATCTCGTCATTAAATCCGAGGTGTCTTAATCTTCTGCTGACCATAATTCCTAACCGATTTACATTATCTGTGTTATGGACATGAGTATTCAAATTTACAAAATCTCTTAAATTTTCCTTTATGCTTTGCAAGTGTCCGCGTAAATAAGTTCTTGCTACCACACGCAAGGGTTGTGTCATATCTGGTTCGCCAATTACTGTATGAGATGAACCAAAGTATCTCATCACTGCAACATCTAGAATTTTGTTGACCATGGATTCATATGTGTGCCCTGCAGTTTTGGCAGCATAAAATAACGATCCTCCCATACCAAGACTTGCCATCGAGTTTAACTCAAGGATGTAGAAATTTTCATCCTTGTCCATTCTGATGTCTACTCTGGTGTAATCATATAGTCCTAGTGACGTAAATGCCTTGATACAAAGCTGTCTTAACTCTTCTGTTTTTTCTTTGGACAATGGAGCAGGACAAATCTTGTCCATTCCTCCTTTTTTCACCTTGTCACTTTTTGTCTGGATTTTATCAGGGTCTCCCAAGTTTATCTCAACTATGGGCAAAACTTCAAGATTAGGTGAATTACCTATGATGCCAACTGCAAACTCACGTCCTGAAACAAATTGTTCTACTAGAATTTCTTGCTGGAATTTTTCAATCTGAATTGCAACAGCTTTCCTAAGATCATCCCAATTATCTACAACCTCCATTCCCATAGATGTTGATTCAAGCTTTGGTTTTACAATTACTGGGAATACTAAATCCTCAAAATCATCGTTGGCCGTTTTGAACACCCAAAACCCCGGAGTGGGAATATTATTTCTCTGTAAAACAATCTTTGTCATTACCTTGTCTTGTACTATGGCATGACCCGCAGGCCCTGACCCCATATATGGAATTCCAAGCATTTCCATCATGGCAGGAACATGAGTGTACCTGTTTTGTCCCTGAATACCATATGCCATGTTGAAAACCATGCCTGGAGTATCCCCTTCAATTACTTTTGGCATAAACTCTTTTAGTTCATCCGCTAGATGGATATCTCCTTCAATCACTTTGACTGTATGACCTCCCTTTTCCAGTGCTCGAGCTACGCGTTCTACAGCCTTTGGACTGTAGTGCTCTTTAGTGGTCATACCAAAGACGTTTATCACATCACTAGGATCAATTTGGGTTTCATTGTAGATTAAAGCAACTTTCAATGATATGTTCTATGATATAATAACTGATTTAAAGTAGATCCTGACTGCTGCCTCTTATTTTCTCTATTGTTATGGTTCACAACGTCATTGTAAGTAAATTCGCAACCCTTATTGTTGTGACTCCAAGCTACTGTACAATGAGTATTCAAAAACCTGACCCATCAATTGTAGTGGATACTAGCATTATAATTAACGGACAGCTTACCTATCAGATAGAGTCAGGCAATATACAAAATTCTGAAATCATCATTCCTCAGGCAGTGTTTGATGAGCTTCAATCCCAAGCTTCCCAAAAAAAAGAGCAAGGGTTTGTAGGATTGGAGGAGATCAAGAAGATAAAGAACATATCAAGCAATTATGGATTGGTGATAACAATCAAAGGCATTCATCCAACCGCTGATGACATAAAGATGGCAGGCAATGGTAGGATTGATGCCATAATCAAGGATGTTGCAAAACAAAACGACGCAACACTCTACACGTCTGATAAAGTTCAACATCTTGTTGCACAAGCAGAAGGAATAGACTCAGTACTTGTAAAACCTGTTTCTAAAGAAACAACCATGGAATTTTTGAAGTTTTTTGATCAAAACACAATGAGTGTTCATCTCAAGGAAAATCTTTTCCCATTGGCAAAAAAGGGAAAGCCTGGCTCTTTTACCTTAGAAAAAATCTCAAATGAATATCTCTCAAAAGACTATTTGGAATTTCTGGCAACCCAAATTTTAGAGGCAGTGAAAATATCTGATGCCAGCACAATTGAGATCTCTAAAACTGGCGCATCTGTAGTCCAGTATAAGGATTATCGGATTGCGATAACCAGACCTCCGTTTTCAGAGGCATTTGAGATAACTATCGTTCACCCGATAGTAAAACTGACCTTAGACGATTATGATCTCACTGACGAGTTAATGCAGAGATTTTCTGAAAGGGCAGAAGGTATTTTAATTTCCGGAGCGCCTGGATCTGGAAAGAGTACTTTAGCGTCAGGCCTTGCAAATTTTTATCATAATTCTGGAAAAATTGTAAAAACCTTTGAGTCACCTAGAGATTTACAGGTGGATCCTGGCATAACACAATATACCAAACTTGATGGGAGTTTTGATAATAGCGCAGACATCCTACTGCTTGTCAGACCTGATTATACAATATTTGACGAAGTGAGGCGCCGAGAAGATTTTGCTACATTTGCAGATTTGAGACTTACAGGCGTCGGCATGGTGGGAGTAGTCCACGCAAATTCCCCCATTGATTCCATTCAGCGATTTATTGGTAAAATTGAACTTGGTGTAATTCCCAGCGTGCTAGACACTGTTGTTTTCGTAAAGGATGGAAGAATAAACAAAGTGTACGGTCTAGAACTAAAAGTCAAAGTTCCCACAGGAATGACGGAGTCTGATCTTGCAAGACCAGTAATTGAAATTAGAGATTTTGCCAACCATGCCTTGGAACATGAAATCTACACATTTGGTGAAGAAAATGTCATTGTGCCAGTATCTCAACCTGAACAAAAAATTGGCATTGCAAGGCTCGCCGAGGACAAGATATGTGATGTCTTTCGGAAATACGATCCTTCTGTTGAGGTTGAGGTTATTTCAGATAACCGGGCTCGGGTGTTGGTAAGTAAACATGCAATACCTTCTATAATTGGCCGTGGTGGCACCAACATTAGTGAAATAGAGCGACGGTTGAATATACATATTGACGTGGTTGAAAGAAACACTCTTGATTCTAGTGGACATGATCTTCAATTCTCATTTTCAGAATCAAAAACATCTCTGATTCTTACAGTTGATAGAAAATATGCTTCAATGTATGCTGAAATTTTTGCCTCTGACACTCTTGTCACGTCTATTCGTATTGGAAGAAAGGGACAAATTAAAATCCCAAAACGGTCCGATACTGCCAGGAAACTAATGAGTCTTGCATCCTCTCAAATTGACATCAAAATATTTCTCAAAGGTTCCTAAAATTATCCACAATTTTTGGATTGGATTTCAAAAACGTAATGAATTTTCTTAGTTGTTTAATCGTTTTTACATTAAGGTGGTGTTCAATTCCCTCAATGTCCTGATTTGCTGTCTCATCCGCTATCCCTAAAATCTCAAAAAATTCTAACAGTATTCCATGTTTCTGTCGTATCCCTTCTGCAACCTGTGATCCCTTTTCCGTGAGGTTTATTCCATGGTATTTCTCATACTCTAACAACCCATTATCATCCAGTCGTCTTAGCATTTTGGTAACACTTGGTGCACTGACATTCATGTATCTTGATATGTCTAGCGTGGTTGCATATCCTTTCAGCTCAACCAATTCTGAAATAATCTCGAGGTAATCTTCCATTCTTGCACTAGATCCACCGCGTTCAGACTTGTGAGCTGCTTTAATTGATTCTAATCTCTTGGAATTTTTATCTTTCAAGACTTCTCTATGTCTTAATAAATCTCCTATAATTGAATGTCTTTTTCTTCCGTGCCTAGTTATTCTTTGTTGACACGCAAGTGATGGTTATTGATCTTCGAATTTTAACTATTTTCTTCCTAATCTCCACATATGGTCGATCCTCTACAGGTACGTATTGATAAATTGCGTAGGTACTCTGAATCCCTTAAGCGCCGAACATCTGTTTATTCTGATATTGCAAAAATTGATGATCGTGGTACTGCAAACTCCTTAGGTTCCTTGCAGAGAGCATCTGCACCTGGAAAGAAATTGCAAAAAGTTGGATTTATCATGATGTGGATTCCAGAACCCACAGGAATCACATGCGCTGTTGGAGGACCTATGATTGTTGCAGGAAGATATCTGGATAAGAAATACAACAGTGCAACAATTCATGACATTGGACACGAAACTAAGAACACTTTTTCATCTATACATGACTTTAAAAACTCTGTAATGTAATGCTCTGGTTTTTTAAAGGAAACGTTTTACCCCCTGTTATATGGCGACACGAACCCAGATTCTTGTTCCAATTGGAATAGCTACAGTGATAATCGGTGTGGTTGGAATAATGTCTATTCCAAGCGACAGCAAACTGGAATCTGTAGAATTTCCACGTGGCACAATCAAGATTGACAACATTCCACTTCAGGTGCAAGTGGCAGATACTGAGCCTAGGAGAATCCGAGGTTTGATGTTTCAAGATCAACTCCCTTATGATCAAGGAATGATCTTTGTTTTCGATGAACCTGGGCCATATGCTCTTTGGATGTTAAACATGCAGTTTGCCCTTGACATGATCTGGTTTGATGAGCAGGGAAATGTTGTGCATATTGAAAAGGATGTTCCTGCATGTAAGACTGCACTAGAAACAATGACTTGCCAGAGCATTATTCCTGATGGAGACTCATTATACATTCTTGAGGTGACATCTGGTTTTGTTGACATGCACAAAATAACAAAACAATCCAAACTCGAAATAATTTCAATTTAGATTGCAAAAGCTTATCTTGTAATACAAAATCACAAAAACCGTGAACAAAAATAAGATAATTGCCATTGCTATTGTCATTGCAGTTGTTTCTATGATTTCTCTTATATTGGCATATTATAATTCAGAGTCTTCTTTATCCCAAAAACCCGATAATATCAATGAATTTTCTTATTCAGATTCCGGAAAAATAAAGCAGGCTTTAGGTGCAAAGAACATTATGATGTCAAGTCCAACAAAAATTACTGATTACACAAAACAGCAGTATTGCATGTACTTTGAACAGGACCTTAAGAAAATAATGGATTATTGCATCACAACCGCATTGGCTGATGTCAACGGTGTTGCAATAGGAAACATCAACATGGGTGGAAGCGAGAAAAAACCTGAGATGGCTCTTGCCATAATAGAGATCCCTAAAACGAATACAAGACATGATAATGCATATGCCGTGTTCGAGACAATGATAGAGTCGCTTGTTTGCAACTGTTGGGAATCCGTGCATCCTGGTGGGTTTGAATCTGTCCAACAATGGTTAAACATTACAGAACAAAAGTATCAAGACTCATCACGTTCTACCATCAAATCCATGATCTCTGGTTTGGCAGAAAAGGATCTTATCTTGGAAATTACCGACTCTGAGCATTCTTACCTGTGGACGTTGATTGTAATCCAGTAGACTGTATATACACCCGAATTGTTTGTTTGACAATACGATGATTGATCAAATATGGCTCATTCCTCTGGGGTTTGTTGCAGGTGTATTGGGTTCTATGATAGGGCTTGGTGGTGGGATCATCGTTGTGCCTGTTTTGACGTTTTTTGGGTTCTCTCCCACTCTTGCTGCCAGTAACAGCTTGTTTGCAGCTTTTAGTAATGCTGTAGCCTCAACAATATCATATTCTAAACAAAAAAGAATTGATTACTATTTGGGTCTAAAGCTTGGACTATTGACCATTCCTGGGACTGTTTTAGGGGCATACGTCTCTAGTGATGTGGCTCCTGGGATTTTTAAAATATTGTTTGGTCTGATACTGATTTGCTCTGCTGCGTATATTTTCTTGAGAAAAAAAATTGAGACCAAAGACAAGGATGTGAATACTAAAACTATGATCTTTTCAATAAGTGCCAGTTTTTTTGCTGGGATCATCTCGTCCTTTTTTGGGATAGGAGGTGGGATTATCTTTGTTCCTTTGATGGTTGTTGGCATGGGGATGGCGATGAAAAAAGCTGCACCTACGTCTCAATTCATATTGCTATTCGCATCATTGTCTGGCGTTATAGTTCATAGTTTTCTTGGTCATCCTGATTTTCTCCAAGCTGGATTCTTGGCATCAGGTTCTTTTGTTGGGGGATTAGTTGGTGCAAGGCTATCTATGGAAATTCGAGAACGTTTCTTGCAAATATTGGTGTCTCTGATCATAATTGCAGCTGCAGTGAAAATGTTTCTTGATTCCCTAAGTGACAACTTTTCCCTTCTGGGTTAAACAACAATTCGTTTATCTGTTCTTATGGATTTTTCTTCATTCTGTAAATGTTTTTCTTTGATATCACCACTGTGTCTCCTTCATCTGTGATACCTTCATAGTCTATTACAATCTTCCCATAATCATCATCAACATCTTCCTTTGATGATACGGTGAACTTTAGCTTTAACACCTGATCTGTATACAGTGGTTGTAAAAATCGAGTGTTTCTGTTTTTCCATTGCTCATCACCGTCTGCTCCTATTAACATAATATGATTTCCGTAGATCTGGCTCAGTCTTGTAAATTCTCCTTCCATTCTGGATAATATTGCCCTACCAGAAACAATTTTTTGGTTGTTTTTTGACAGATCCTCCAAGAATGCGTTTTTGATTCTAGAAAAACTCAGGTATTCATCAAGTTCCTTGTCTGATATGCTACAAGTAGAGTAAAATTCATCTCCTACTTTTAACTCTGAGAACTTTTTCATTCTTACCTTAATTCATCAACACAAAATGTTACTTCTGAGGAAGAAACTGCATTTTCTGAAACAAGGAAGTTGAATGCTTGAGCAATTCTCTCATTGCTTGATTCTGTTCCTGCAACAGAACCTGGAAATACGGTAAACATTCTGATGTTTGATTTTAAAACGTCACTCAATTCTTGATTTACAGTGGTGGTGAATGGCCTTAATGCCCCCCTGAACACTTCCACCTGAGCTCTTTGGGTTCCTGTAACCTTCTTTCCTGATGGCAAGTCTGGACCAACAATCATTATTGCGCCATTTTTACCTTCATACATACGTGGATCCTTACTGCCTCCTGGCACAAACTGCTCCAATGCCCTCTGGGCCACTGTTGCTGGGGTTGTGATAAATTTCTCAATCAGTTCTTCCCATTGTGCTCTTGAGAGTTCTGTGATCTTTGAAATCTCGGGAAGCTTACCGGTGACATGAATTACTCCAAGAATATTTCCAAGGTTTGTATTTGCTGTATTTAGCCATCTCTCTACTTGTTCTGGATCTTTTATGTTTACAACATGGGAGTGGAACTTTTGGCTAATGTATTCTTGTAAATTGGTTGGTGTTGATTCTGATATGAAGCAAGCTACCTTACCTCCATTTTTTTCAACATGGCCTGCCAAGTACTCGACTCTTTCAGCATCTGTCTTGTCGGTTGCGTCAATTGTAAAGACTACTGATTTTCCAGAAAAGTCCGGCTGGTGAACTCCTGGTGTAGTAGTTCCTACATGTGGTTTTACTGGATAAAATACTCTGTCTCCAGGAATCACTTTCCCATTAATTATTTTTGCAATGTTGTCATCACATAAATTCAGAACTGATTCTGCCACTTGCCCTTGTGATAGAAATTCCTGGTTTGCAATCATATGTGATGTATTACTCTGAACTTTTTCAGCTATGGTTTGTATCTTGTCTAAAAGTTTAGTGAATGTTTGAGTTACTTTTTGAACATCATTTCCGTTTGCCAGTTTCTTTGCGGCATTCTCTATTCCTGACTTTATCACATTTTCATCTTCACCCAAAAGTGGAAGCAGTTCCTTATTCGCGGCGTCAACTTCAATTGGGGAAAGTTCTTCAAAACCGCTAACCCTCATAAATTCTGCGGCTGCCTTTGGATACACTGTCTTGTAAATTCTATCCGAGTGGACTGGTCCTGGATTTGTTGCGATTGAGATTATTCCCTTTTCTGTTAGCTCCCATGACATCAGCTCTGCAAGTCTATTTTTTGCACCTTGTGAGGCGGTATATGGACTTCTAAACCTGTATGGTCTTTGTTCGAGCGGTCTTTCCTCAGTAAAGAATGTGGATATTGTTATGATTTTACTTCCTTCTTTCATGACTTTGAGTGCCTGGACAGATCCCCAAAATGTACCTGTGAGGTGAATTCCTACTGTACTCTTAAATTCCTCAAGTGGCGCATTTGCAAAGCAAGTGACTGGACCAGAAACACCTGCATTGTTAACTATGTAATCTATGGTAATGTTATCTTTTTTTAATGAATCAAACATGTTTGTCATTCCTTCCTCATCGCTAACATCAACCCCTGAAAATATTTTTACCGAGGCTCCGCTATTGACCTCTGAAATAATGCCTTCTAACATCTTAGAAGTTTCCTCTAATGGCTCTCTTCTCCTACCTAAAATGATCACACTTGCTCCGTTCTCAACAAATTTTTTTGCTATTGCTTGCCCTATTCCTGTGCCGCTCCCAGTAACTAAAGCAAATTTATTCTGAAATTTCAGCATCAAAAGTTTCAACCAATTGGTGATATTTAATTCGATTGATCTATGTTCTTGCTAATTCCTTGATATCTTTATTTGTGGGTTTGAATCAAGACATTTAATGCATGACACTGAGCCAGATACATTTCTGTTAAGATCTTGGCCTGAAAAATTCAGCGATATGCTTCAAGAGATAGGAGTAGAGTCTACCACAAAAGAAATTGGTACAGATCAAGTAGAACAAGGTGATTACTATAGTAGATACTATGCACAAACTCCAAGAATGATTACAAACAGAGGATGTCTTGAAGTACAAGGTTCCAATATTGACGTCATCCAAATTATTCAAAAGGGATAGACATGCAAGATCCAAATCCACTGCCTTGGGGAGCACTTGATAGATATCAGGCCCACTTTATTGTACGGAAGGAGGTTGGACAAGGGGTGTCCAATTACTTAGCACGAACAAAACTAACTACGAGTGGCCACTTTGCCTCAAAAACGGTAGTTAAAGTAGAGTGGGATGGAAATGGCAGTCTTGCAACCAGACTAAATCAGGATAACGAATTAAACGAGATGATTGCAAAACAGTCTGTCAATGACGCAATTATATTTGTTGAACCCACGGATGGCGCGGTCCGAATTAGAAACAAATGGAAAAACCATCTAGACTTTGGTATAACAAAAGAACTTTTTGAGATTTATGACCGCATTGCTGGTCATATTAAACGCGTTTAAGCTTTCCACCAATCCAGCGCAAGAAAGTCCACTTTGTCTTTTCTCTTTGGTATTGCTAGTATGAATTGTTTTCTTACTGTTGTTGCAAGCCTTCCTGCAAGCACAATGCCAGTTGATGTGATTACATCTTTACGATTGTAAACTTGAATCAAATATGGGGCATGGTCTATTCCAGGACCTTTTTCGTAAACTGCAAAGTCGCACCCAAACTTTATTCCAGGATTGACTATGTATCCCTTATCTCTAAAATTTTTGTATACTATGTACTTTTTATCAAAATCAAAATATTCTTTTTTGCAAAACTCGATCATGTCCTCTATGGTAATCTTTTGTTTTGATTTGTAAATTGAAATTTTTTTGTTTTCTAACAAGTAAAGTGCTTCTATGAGATCCAAAATAAGCGGAACGTTGATTTCTTCAGGTTTAGGCTTAGGCATTCCAATTGGTTTTCCATAGTATCCTTCGCTGAAAAGTTTTCGTGAGTCTTCTATGTTCCAAACAATTATCCTGTTTTCTACAAACTCGCATCTCATGTTTTTCATGAATTTGTCTTGGTATATGAATTCTATATTCTAAAATTCAAAAGTAAAAATGGGGTGTGTTGTCTAAAGGCTCAGAGCTAACAAGATAAACGAATCTGAGACTCTTTGACATTTGTCAGCCATCTCTTCAATCCCTTCAATCACATCTTTGATTAGAAGCAGCTCTTTTGTGTTCGTTACTTCTGACAATAGTTTTAGTGTAGCCTGTCTGTACTTGATGTCTATCTCTCTTTCAATCGTCTGTGTTTCTTGTGCAAGTTCTATTGCGCTTGCCGTGTTTGTATTGAGGCTTCGTATGATTTCGTTTAGTTTGTAAACTTCATCAACTACCAATTCAATTAGCTTCGTGATGTCTTGATCTAACTTTGCGCTCTTAAGGGTGGTGGGTTTGATGTTTGAAAGTTTGAAGGATATCCCTGTAATGTATCCTGCAATCTCGTCCATGGTGTATGCTGTGTTGAGCAAGTTTTCTCTATTCATGATGAGTCCTCCCACATCAGCTACCTCTCTCGTAATCTTTCGTCTTAGGTTTTCAACTTCCTCTTCTATTGTGGAAATCTGTTCTAATGCATTTTTGATCCCTGCTTTGTCCTTTTTTAACATGAGATCTGGTAGAGTTGCCATCTCTCTAGATGCATTCAAAATTCTGTTGATTTCGTCTTGTAATACAGCTATAGCCTTTCTTTTTGCTTGAACTTCAAGCTCTCCGCTATACATTTCAAAATTCCAAAACTTGTTTTGGTAATTTAAATCCTTTATGATTTAGTGATTTTTGTGCGTTCACACTTGGCTTTTATCTTGAGAAATTTTCTTTTGCCCTCTGTATAACGTGATTACTTCTTGATTTGTTGATGCATCTTCTGCAGTTTTTTCAATCCTGATCTTTCCTGTAAATTTTGGAAAACGCAATGCCAATCCTGCATTTTTTCTTATTGTGTCTCTTGCAGCTTTGTGAATGGGACTTAGGGTTATTTCTGAAGCTACTACCTCTAGAACAAGCTCTGGTTCAAACCACACGTCAGCCTCCATATCGCTGTCAATTCTCGGATTTTTCTTTATCGTTACTTTGTTTGATAGAATTTGATACAACTGATCCAAATCCTCATCTGTAAATCCTGTACCGACTTTACAAATACTAGTAAACACATCTTGATCATCATCATAAGTTGCAAGTAATAGGGTTCCATAACGACCAGTTCTCCTTCCTTTTCCAAAAAAAGCCCCAATGACTACAAGGTCTAAACTATCTCCCAATTCATTTCTGTACTCTCTCTTCAACTTCAACCAGTAATTTCCTCTGGCCCCTGCTTGATACGGTTTATCTAACATTTTTAACATCAGGCCCTCACATCCGGAATTTATGCTATTTTCTAAAACCTCTTCAATCTCATTTTCATTTGTTACAATCTCCATGGGTACATATTTTGCAAAATCATTTTCTTTAACTATGTTTTCTAATGTTTTTCTTCTCTGTTCATATGGTAATTCCAGACAACTTTTCCCGTTATGAAATAACACGTCAAAAAAATTAATTGTTATGGGGTATTGAGTGACTGCTTTTTCTATTTTGTATTTTCTTCTTCTGTGCATTAATTCCTGGAACGGCAAGAATTCTCCCGTGTCTTCATTTATCGCTACTGCTTCAGCCTCTAGGATGACCTCACTTGCATTAATCATGTTTGGAATTTTTTCCACAATGTCTGGATAATAGCTAGTGATGTTTTCAAGACTTCGTGAAAACAGTATCACTTTTTCATTACTGATGTGCAGCTGAACTCTTTCTCCATCCAGTTTGTATTCTGCAGCAAATCTTTTTCCCATCTTTTCAATCGCATCTGATTCACTTTTTACCCTGTCTGCTAGCATTGGACGAATAGGGTTGAACAATTTAACTTCAAATTTTGTTATTCCGTCTAGTCCTTCATTTGCAATAATTTCTGCAACTTGTCCTAAATCACTTGATACATTGTACGCTCTTTCCAAAATCTTCCTGTTTTCTTTGCTACTTGTATATGCAATTGCAAGGGCATCCATGACCGTATTCTCAGCAATACCTAATCTCAAAGTTCCCAACAAAATTTTTAGGATAAAACTGGCCTCAATTGGGGTTGCATCGTTTAGTAAACTGGATATGTACTTCATTTTCATGTCTTGAGATCTTGAACCCTCCAAGCTTGCAATCTTGTATAATGTATCATAAACTCTCTCAACTGTAATGTCTTCTGCTAGAAATGTTGTCTGAGTTTTTTGTTCTAAAATGACGGTAGCTGCATTTCCCAAGTCTCCTTTCTTTCTGTATTCTGACTCAATTTTTTTTATTGGCATTCCTGATGACTTTGCTATTGCTCTTACTGCAAGCTTTTCAGCAACTCCTAATTCAACTCCTTCAAAATCTGGTCTAAGCTTTCCTTGAAGCAAATAAACAATCCTTGCAATTACTTCGTTTGGTGTGTCTTGAAACAACTCGACCAAGTACTGTGTTAGCTCTAATCTTTTTTTGGTTGCTTCCATCTTGGCTAACACATTTGCCAGTATTGCAAATTCCACTCTCTAACTCTAATGGTCATGAATAAAAGTCTGAATTTACTCAATTCTTCAATGATTGTTATTTTATTGTCTCTTGATTTTGTATTTGTATGGTAAAGTTAATGATAAGTAACCTTTCTCAAATGACGTGTTGGCTTGTGATTTAGCTTTCAGATGTATCTGAATATTGTTGGCTTGGTTGATTTTGGTGTTTCTGATACTAGAGCAAAATTATGGAGAGGATATTCCTTCTTGTATTGTTTCATAAAACTCCATGCCACATCATGTGTTTTAAACTCGGTTCTGATTCCTTCAATTTTGCTTTGATTGCCAAACACATCAAAAACTACTACTGAATAGCTTTTTGGGCGGTTGTGGGGTTTTGCTTTGAGTAGCCAAGCTAATGCAAAAAGAAAAACTGCTGCTAAAATGACATACTCTCCGGCAATTTTAAAAAATGCCAAGAATATGCCTGGAATAGTTTGTCCGAAAAGAACTGCTACAAAGTTTGAAAATGAGATAACTGCTATCGCTGTGAATATGTATGACTTCCAATCAAAGACTTTCGAAATTACCTGCATTGGATGTTTTGGTTAGAGTGTATTTTCTTTTAACTATTTCTCACATCATCAAAAGACTGCCCTAGTCTGGGTCTTCGTAGTTCTGCTTCCTGTCTGTGTGTGATGATGCGTCTTCCATCGCCTTCATCTTGCTTTCTAGGACGTCCATTCTTGCCCTGTATCCTTCGGCGTACTCCAATTCGGACGGTACAAGGGTAGCTGGGTGTATGAATCCCTGACTACGTATGGATAGGGCCTTCTTTGTTGCAGTCTCCCTTATCAGGTCCCAGTCCGGTGTCGAGAAACCGTCAAACGGACCTGTAAACTTGCCATTGTGCATGCTAAACACCAATGCCTCCACTATTGGAA
>JAGQHF010000046.1 GCA_020431985.1 Nitrosarchaeum sp.
GTAAAAGAAAAAGAAGCATCATCAGTAGTCTTTTTAAGCGACTGTTCGGCAGATTCCAACTGTCGTACAGCCGTAACTGCACCAGAAGAATCGACTTCTATAACGTATTTTAAATCTGCCATTTATCTTAAATTCTTTTTATGAGATTTTTTGATATTTTCTTTGTCTTGCTCTTTCTTTTTATGTCGATGATACACAACTTCTAACTCAGCTAATAATGTGCTGTGCTCTAAAAGCCCCGCTTCATCTAAAAATCTTAGTGCTATATCAGGAATTTGTGTTGATATCGGCAAAGATTTAGCTGAAAGATAGTTCTTTACGATTAAATCTATGTCTTCATCTTCAGCGATTGATTGTCCAACTCTACAGCCTTTGCCGTTTAAACAATCGGGGATTTTGCCCTTTTCGTGATAATCAGAAATGTGATGTTCACATGTATAATCAGGTAGATTCAACTGCCAGCGCAGTCTCGTTTTGCAATCCTCGTGAAAACGCCTTAGCTTTTTTTTTCTTCTACTTCTGATTCAGGATTTAAAGAATTTGCAAACTCTGTGAATATTTTGATTAGATCGTTGCCATCGAGAATGATTTCACCGCCTTCCCACAATTCTGATACCTTTAAATCTTTGCCTTCTTCGTCTTTAACGCCTTCAACTTTAGTTAAAAGCATCATGGCGATTTCGCTCATGCCAGCAACATTTCGGTCTACTGCATACTGCGATATTTGAATCTGCTTTGTTCCCCTCGGTGCTTTAAATGTAAAAACAGCGTCTTTGTAGTTTACAATTACTTCTTTTGCTTTCTTTTTTACGATCATGATTTTTCATTTTTAAAAAAGTGGGTGATCAAAACTACAACCACCCACCAGGAACAAAGGATAGTATGAAACGAAACTCTAAACGTATGCTGAACTAATCGTGTTCACATACTCAATGTATGGCATGGTACTGCTCATGCCCGTTGGATTACTAGCGGCAACTAGGCAATCGAATACTAGAGTATGAGGATTATCACCAGGAGAAGTCAAGCTATAATCTGGTTCTTCAATCAATTTCAATCTCGGAAGATAAATCCCAAATTTTTGATTGTCTCCAGTTCCGATCTGATCTCCTTCAAGCTCAAGCATCGCCTTGTACTCTGTACCTGCATCTGCTGCAGTTAGGTATGTATTATCAGCAAAAGTGTCAAGAACTACAGTTAGTTGGCCCTGATACAAGTCGGTTGCTCGTGTTTGACCGTTGCCTGCGCTACCTTTAATCAAAGCCTTGGTTTGTTGTGGCTTGCTAAGAGTCAGAGTGACAGATTCTACGCTGGTTAGTTTATCACTACCTGAAAGCGCACCTCCACCTTGTGCATTAATAGCAAAAAAGTCTGACTGCTCTACTACGATTTCATTCTCTGACGGCGCAGTAAGAGCGTTTAATATCGCATTCGTGTTAGTAGATGAGCCGATTACCCTGTTATTAGCTATACTTGTAAAATCAGCAGTTAAATACTGCTCAGGCGAATAGTTAAGCGTAAAAGAATCAACAGCTAAGCTCGGAAATTCCATTGTTGTAGTTGACGACGTTGAAAACGCTGCAGTTAGCCATTTAGCATTCAGCGTGTCATTGAATGTAAGTCTTGTAAGGTAATCGCTTTGCGACCCAGTCTGTTCAGCAGGCGTTGAACTAGTTCCGAAGAATTGAGCGAATATGTATTCTATGTTGTTTCGAAACCCTACTTTAGCGGAAAAAGTAGGCGCAACTGCTAGAGACCCTCGATCCATGTTCGTTTGAAAGTTCTTATTCAAACCAATCGGAGAGCTTTGCAATTTTGTTGCTGAAATGTTTGGACTAAAATTTTCAACCGCGATCAACTTCGTAACCTCGGTCGCAGTGCCGAAAGTCGAAGCTACCACGATCCCTAGTCGTGTTTGCCGTCCTGATAAACTTGCCATGAGTAAACTCCTAAACTTAAATTTTTAAGCATTAACTAACTTCTCAGCGCGAAAAGTCATTGTGCCGCGCCAACACGGGGTAGATCCCCACTTGAAAGGCTCTACATTAAAATCACCAGGCGTTGGAAATTCTGTTGATTTATCTACAGTCCCGCCCCAATCCGTATCTAAATTATCATTTACGTAATCAATTAAAGTTCGAAAATCATCAATCGCGACATTATGATTCGCACCAGTGAGATCGTCTTGAATAACCCTGGACACAACCACCTCAAAAAGCAGTTGATTTTTCCCCATCAATTGAGGCACTTCTGTGCTTTTGACCACGTACTGCCAGAAATTAACGATACCAGAAGAAATCCCTAAATTGGCATCTACTCCAGAATCTGGATCAATTGCATAAGCGTATGAGCTAACACCGCTAAAATTACTAAATACATTAGTATTCCAAGCTGTTCGAACTTGCGCGTTTGTACTCATCTGTTAAAAACGAAAGTTGAGTTTGATTCTTCTTCTTCTTCTGGTTCGATAGTATCATTTTCATTCGAATCGTATTCGAACACTAGACTTGCAAATGAATCATTAAAAGATTCTAGGTACTCTAAGCGCCATGAATCAAAGCGATCACCGTCTTCGAACTTTTTGCGATGCCACATATCAGCAAGCGCTTTATATGCGATCGATTCTGTTAGAACACCAGGATTCTCGATCAGTTGCCACTTGATTTTTTTGCCTTCAAGTTTGCGCTTAACTTTTAATTCTGCTTTATCAATATAGTCTTGAATAACAGAATCAGTCGGCCAGTACGTAGCTAAGTTAGAATCATATTCTTTTAAATCTGCGACTGTCGGTGCTGCTGCTTCTGTATGACCTTCTGGCCTGACAAGCTTAAATTCTTCAATATCAAGAGTTGCGCTTCCACCTGTTACAGCTACATAATTAATAGCAGCATAGTACACTTTTGATTTCGTACCATCATCAGGATCATCAATAGCACTTACAGAAAACGGTCTATAATTATCAGTGGCCTCTGTCCAACTAGTTATAGTTTCAATAGCAAGCGATCCGGTATTATTCTGCGCTTGGTCGTTGGTCGGCTTAGTATCAAAAATATATATAGTTGGCGTTTGCGCCGGCGGATTAATGGCTTCACCGTCAACTTGAGGGTAGTAATCAAAAGTAAACGGCGCGCCGAATGATTTAGTCAGCATCTTTGTCTTTTGCCTTTGATTTAGATTGATAGTCTCCGAATTGCTCGAGTAAAACCTCTTGAGCTTCTACAGGAATATCAATCAATAGCTCCCATTTGCCTGACTTTAGATACTCTTTATATTTTTCTCGCATCCAGTTTTTTACTGGGTTTTTTGTTCTTGGCATAAAACACTCTCGTTTTCATAACAACATTTACCACGCACTGAAGGTGGTAAAAGGTTTCTTTCAATTACTTTTTCAATTTTACCGCAAATAAACGGTTGAAAAGGCTTATTACCAATAGCCACTAAGTGCACTATTTCGAAATCTTCTTTTGATTCAATAAAGCGCTTTTTATAGATCCCACATAAATTGTCTTTTTGTAAGTGTGGGCACCTAGTCCCATCGGGCAAATAACAACACTTAGCTTTGCAAACTTGCGAACAATACTCTTTTTTACTAAGCACGATGAAGCAATACCCTGCGCGCTATTTCATGCGCTTTTTTCTCTGCCTCTGCCATAGTTGTATCAGTGCCGCGCAAATTGTCATGATATAATTTTATGTTCTTGGCAAGAGTCTGAAGTGCGCCTCTAGTACGTTCTTCAGTTGTCATGCTATTACGGCGCTGAACTTCCGCCATTGAATCATACTGCTCGCGAAGTTGCTTTTTACGCATTTCGACATATTTGAGCTTCATCTGCTCAAGTGCAAATTGCTGTGGTGTAAGAATCAATCCTTTAGCTTGTGCGCTCATGTTGGCCTCTAGTTTTTTTGTTTTGCGCCTCTAATAGCTCATTGTATTTTTGAGTTATATCTTTTTCACGCGCGAGTATTTCAGCTTTTTCTGCCGCCCAATTAGGGTTAACTCTCATTTGTGCAAGCGTATCAGCAGCGAGAGTGTCCCAGGGGTTTTCACCGCTCGGCCCACTATGATGTTTAACTTTTTGGGCGCGTCTTAAGTCTGGATCATTTGATTTTGGAAAATTCCCAAAATCAATAACCCTATACCCTTTTCGCATGTACTGTTTGAATTTAGATCCAATCTCTGGTCTGTTTTCGACATTCAGAGTAAAAAGAGTGTGATACAAACCAGGCTCATAAAACTTATAAACTATACGCCCCTTTTCATCTTTTACAACTTGTCCACTCTCATCAACTTCTGGAATAGGCTTCCCCTTTTCATCTAATATTGGACGCCTCAAGCTATACTCTCTTGTTTCAAAAAGAATATAGGCATGTCTTGGCTTTCTCCAGTTTTTTAGTTGATCAACCGTTTCAGGATGAAGCTCCGAATGGGGGATCATAGTTTCGTGCATGAGTTTCCTTTTTTAATAAAAATGTGCGGGAAAGCCTCGCAAACCTTCCCGCACTGGTTCAGATGCTATTAGGTATCGGAAAGCAGTTTTACACCGCAAAGATCGTTCCACTCGACTACATCATAGAAATAATAGCTCGCAAGTTCAGTAAAGAACCCTTCGCTACCTTTATTTGAGAGCCAGCTAGTAGGAACTGCATCAAACATCCCTGCGAAAGCCCACATAGGATGAAAGATCGCTTGAACGTCATCACCGCCAGAGGTAGCGTGTCCAGTAGTTTGATAAAAATCTGATACTCCTGGAATGCTACCGATGTAGCCGTTAGGCTGAACCGGCGCACCGTTAAAGAGTCCAAGCATTGCGGGATTAGTCCAA
>JAGQHF010000236.1 GCA_020431985.1 Nitrosarchaeum sp.
TAGTCTTCTGGGCTTTTTTCTAGATTGATGGCTAATTTCTTACAATCCACCATCTCTATGTTGATGTCTTTTTTTTTACCTGCTTCTAATAATGCCTTTTCTTCCCAACGGATGGTGTCATAAAGAATTGTAACGTCAGGACTCACTGCCCCCAATCCTCGCCAACCGTTTGGGCGGGCTTTAGATCGAAACCATCTGGACCTTTTGTTAACTCATAACTTGCGCCACATTCCGGACATGTCACAATCTCTCCTTCCAAGGCATCACTTGGAACTGAGATATTTGCATCACACTCTTCACATTTTGCCATACTTTTTTTCTCACTGTTCTCCCTTATTTGTCATTAATTATCTTTTTTTCAAGCCTATCTTCTAGTGGAATTTCAATCAAATCGCCCATTCTAAGCCCTTTTAACCCTGCTGCTACAGCCTTTGCATGTTCGTCATCTTTTTCTAATCCCAGTAGAGACATCAGGTATGCGGCACCTGTTTTTCCTGCCAACTCTCCAAATACTATTCTCCTTCGGTTTCCAACAGCCCGTGGTGGAATGGGTTCGTATGCAGCAGGATTCCTAAGAATTGCTGCAAGATGTGTTCCTGCTTTGTGCTTGTATGCTGACGAACCTACAATGGGCTTAGAATCATATGGCTTGATTGAGGTATATTCTTCAATTAATCTGGATAAATCCAGAAGCATGTCTAATCTAAAATCATTTGGAGATTTGTATAGATAAGTAAGCGCTACTGCTACTTCTGCTAGAGCAGGTATTCCAGTTCTTTCTCCTATGCCGTCAATTGTGGTGTGTATCTGATCCACTCCTGCGTCACAGGCAGCAAATGCATTTGCAAGTGCAAAGCCAATATCATTATGAACATGAGCATCCAGAGGTACATCTACTTCTTCTCTTACTTTTTTTACGAAGTTATACATGCCTATTGGTCTAAGTATTCCGACAGTATCTGGAAGACTAATTCTGTCCACTCCTGCATCTTCAATTGCCTTGCACATTTTTATCAGAAATTCTGGTTCTGCTCTGCTTCCGTCCTCAACAGTAAAGCGTATCTTTAGACCGTGAGATTTTGCATATTCAACAGTTTCAACAGCTCTGTCCATTGCCTCTTCTCTTGAAATTCTTAGTTTGTCTTTCAAATGTATGTCTGAGATACCAAGATAGGCGGCACACCATTTTGCATCGCAGCTTAATGAAACATCTATGTCTTCTTTGAGTGCTCTTCCATGAGATACAATATCTGCTTTGAGGCCTTGTTTGATTATGGTCTTGGTTGCTTCTTTGTGATCACTTGAAACAACTGGTGAAATCTCAATTTGATCTACTCCAAAGTAGTCTAGCATCCACGCGATTTGGATTCTCTGCTTATTTGTAAATGATACTCCTGGATGCTGCTCGCCTTCACGTAAGGTGCTATCTAACACATTAATTTTTTTTGGATTCTTACTGTAAGAGTTATAGAAATCTGCATAATGATTCGGATCTTTCATAGTAGAATTCGTTAACATTATTTGAGAATATAAAGATATTCGTACTAATTTCGTTATTTTTTAAAATGTTCAGTACCGATCTCGTCAAGTATTATTATTGTTAAACAGTATTTCGTTTTAGATTACTTTTCTGAGAATTATTACTGTGTTGGTATCTACTACTCCTGGAATCTTTCTTAACGCATCTATACTGGTATTGATCTCAGCGATATTTGTGGCACTGATTATTGTGGTAATGTCATACTGGCCTGTTATCTCGTAAACTGTTTTTATTCCATCCAGCTTTGCCAACTTTAATGACACTTTAGATGTGTCTGTGGCTGAATCTACGGATACCAGTACTATTGCACTTGTGGTATTTTCATCTCCAAGATCTAGGGTGAATTTTTTAATTGTTCCATTGTCAACTAGCTGTTTGACTCTCCTTCTTACAGCTGATTCAGAAAGCTTCAATTTTTTTCCTATATCTACAAACGACTCTCTTGCATCCTCTTTTAGGAACTCAATTATTTTTTCATCAATTTTGTCTTTGTACATTCAAATTCTCCTCTTCCTTGGTAAGCACTTTATCTAGTTTTTCCAGAACTGTAGTTATATCTTCTTGTGAAATTACCAATGGAGGTAATATTCTCAGTATGTTTCTTCCTGAATATAACATCAAAACTCCTTCTTTTATCAAGTTCATTAGAATGTCTTTTACTTCGAATTTTAACTCTACTCCTATCATCAATCCTTTACCTCTAACTTCTCTAATGATGTTGTGTTTTTCTTTTAATTTTTCTAATCCTTCTCTGAACACAATTCCCATCTTTTCAGAGTTTTCAATCAAACCGTCCTCTGTTAATGCTCTAAGTGTTGCAATTCCTGCAGCACATGATAGTGGATTTCCTCCAAATGTTGACGAATGCTCTCCCTTACTTATTGCTGCGAGGATATCTGGCCTTACTAGTGTGGCTCCCATGGGTACTCCTCCTGCTATTCCTTTTGCAAGGCATAAAATATCTGGCGCTGTATTCCAGTGTTCACAAGCCCATAATCGGCCAGTCCTACCCAATCCTGCCTGAATCTCGTCAAATATCAGGACAATTCCCTTCTCGTTACAAAGTTTTCTTACTTCTTGTAGGAAACCCTCTGGCGCTACATTGATTCCGCTTTCTCCTTGAATTGGTTCCAAAATAATAAAACCTGTATCTGCATCTACCACTGAACGAAGTTCGTTAATATCGCCAAATGATGCAAATGATACTTTTTCTACAAGTGGCATGAATGCTTTCTTATATTTTGGATTGAATGTTAACGATAAAGCCCCGAATGATTTTCCATGATATGATCCTTTCATTGCCACCATTCCTTTTTTACCTGTAAACTTTCGTGCAAACTTGATTGCTGCCTCAACTGCTTCAGCTCCACTGTTGTTGAGATGAACTTGTGTCAAACCTTTTGGAGCAATACTGATCAACGCCTTGAGAAATTCTTCTCTTGTCTTGTTGTATAGTGAACTATGGACTGTAATTATTTTATCCACTTGTGCCTTTATCGCTTCATTTACTCTCTTGTTCTGATGTCCAACTAGTGCAACTCCATACCCTCCCATGCAATCAATATACTCTTTTCCATCAATATCCCACACGTGAGCTCCTTTCCCTTTTTCAACAGTAACCGGAAATCTTTGGTAAAGATTTCCCATGAATTTATCTTCAGTCACATTTTATCACAGTACAGTTATCGTGTGCAATGGCTGATGATATAGGGTTTTCTTTTTGGCCATTTGCAATCAACGCTTCTTTTACTCCCATATCTAAAGCCTCAGTTGACGCTAGTATTTTTTTTTCCATACCTGGACCGATTTTTGGTCTGATCTCCTTTGCTTCGGACAGTGTAAGTTCTCTAACCAATTTATCATCCATTAACAGGCCGTCTACATTTGTGATGAAAAGAACTCTATCTGATCCAATCTTCCCTGCAACATATGCAGCAGCTCTGTCTCCGTCAACATTTAGAAATTCTGATTCTTCACTTATTGCAATTGGCGATATTACTGGTGTTAACCCTTTATCAAGCAAAGTTTTGATAAATTCCGCATTCACTTCTTTTATTTTTCCCGTATATCCACCATCAATTGCCTGTTTCCGACCCTTTTCATTTATTATCAAAAGCTTCTTTTTTCTTTCTGCTTGTATTATCTTGGCATCCACACCTGACAATCCTATTGCATCAATGCCATTTTTTTGAAGCATTTGAACAATTGTTTTGTTAATTCTGCCGGACATCACCATTGTAAAAATTTCCGCAGTTTCTTTATCAGTATATCTACTTTTAATACCGCTTGGGGAAGTCACAAATTTTGGTTCTTTTCCAAGTTGTTCACATACTTTCGTAACTTCTTTTCCACCACCATGAACAAGAATCACCCCTTCATGTTCTGCAACTTTTTTAATATCTGAAATTATTGATGGGTGTAAATTATCTACTACACTCCCGCCAATTTTTATTGTAATCATTTCTAAACAGGAGTAAGTGGTGTGTATCTTAGTCCATCCATTTCATCAAAGCCACACATTACATTCATGTTTTGAATGGCAGAACCTGCGGCACCTTTCATAAGATTGTCTGATGCAGACAACGCAATCAATCTGTGGTTGTCTTCATCCAAGTCGAATCCAATATCACAAAAGTTTGAGCCTACAAGGAATTTAGGATCTGGGAATTTATACAATCCTTTTTTGTCTCTAATCAATCTCACAAACTTCTCCTCACCATAAGTCTGACGATATATCTTCCAAAGTTCTTTCTCCTCAATGTGTTTTTTCATGAATGTGTGATTTGTGCATAATATTCCACGAACTACATCAACTGCATGTGGACTCATTGATACATGAATTTTTCTTCCTGCCACTTCACTTAATTCTTGTTCGATTTCACCAGTGTGTCTATGTTTTGCCGGCTTGTATGGTCGAATAACCCCTGCTCTCATTGCATGTGCAGTTCCGGAACCGGATCCCGCTCCTGACGAACCAATTTTAGAATCTACCACAATATGCTCAGTATCGATAAGATCATTTCGAATTAATGGTGCAATTGCTAGCATTGATGTAACTGCCATGCATCCTGGACATGATACAAGCTGTGCCTTCTTGATTTCTTCTCTGTGAAGTTCTGGCACTCCAAAAACTGATTTTGCCAGATAATCTGGATGTGGATGCTCCCAACCATACCACTTACCATAGTCCTCCGGATTATGCAGTCTATAATCTGCGCTCAAATCAATTATCTTGATACCTCTGTCATACAGTGCCTTGACAATCTCAGTTGCAGTTCCATGAGGTACTGCAGTGAACACCAAGTCACACTTGTCAGATATTTTATCGTAATCTAATTCTGAGAACATTAAATCTGTAAATCCTTTTAAGCTTGGTTGTACTCTGTGGAGATATTCTCCAACATGCTGTCTTGATGTTACCATTGTGATCTCCACGTCTGGATGATTCACTAAGAGACGCATTGTCTCTCCTCCTACATATCCTGATGCTCCAACTACGCCAACTTTCATTATATCCATATTGAATAGAAGTGTAATTTATTTCCTAACGTATTGCAGGGCAAATTCTATCATTTCTTTTGGAATGTTTTGTTTTGAAACCCTGGCCAATCCCTTAAACTCTACAGTATTATTTACTTCGTGCACAACCAGTCCTTTTTTTTCGTCTTCCATCATGTCTATTCCTAAGATTCCTCCACCCATAGCTTGTGAAGCCTTTGCAGCCATATCTTCCATCTCTTTGGTTATCTCACAAAGTTCAGGATCCGCCCCTAGAGCAATATTTGTCTTGAATCCGCCTGTGGACTTTCTATACATTGCAGCAATTGGTCTGTCATCTATAGTTATTACTCGAATATCTCTAGGAGGTCTATTTATCATCTCTTGAAGATAGTAAATTCTGTCATGTGGGCTATCTGTAATTTCTCTTATTTCAAAAATAGCATCAGTAGTATCTCTGTCTTTTAGAGGCATTACTCCTCTGCCCCAGCTCCCTATTACTGGTTTTATCACAAGAGGATAGCCAACTTTTTCAATATTTTCAAGTGCACTTTGGCTTGAAAATGAAAAATAGGTTCTTGGTGTGGGAACATTGTGTTTTTTCAAAAGTAATGTCATGAACATTTTGTTTCCACAAACATTTGCAACCTCAAATTTGTTTAAAACTGGGACATCTAAAAATTCTAGACTTGCAGTAAAATGAAGTCCTCTGAAATAACTAACACATCTCTCCAACACGACATCACCTAAGTCAAAGTCGTCTTTTCTGTTGTCTGTGTTTATCTGAGTGATCTTGGCATCTAACATCACTGCATCATGTCCAAGATCCAAAGCTTCTTTTTGAAGCATCTTCTCTTCCGTTCTCAGACGGTCAAACACAATACAAACTTTTGACATTACTCTCCCCAGTCTTCGCCTACACTTTCTGCTTGTTTCAGCTCGACATTTGATCCGTCTTTCTTTGCGATTTCAAAGTCAGCTCCACAATCAGGGCAAGAGATGATCTCTCCAACTGCGGCGTCGCCTGGGATGTTCAATGTTGCATCACATTCTGGGCAGTTCATGTCTTTGA
>JAGQHF010000047.1 GCA_020431985.1 Nitrosarchaeum sp.
ATCTCTGACAGCATTCTTACGTCGTCTACATATTTAGTATTGATCCAAAATTTTCTTATACAAAGTCAATGCCAGGGAAGGCCTATCTAACAACAATACAGCCGTACGTATGTTCTGGTACTGCACTGCATTCCCTGGCTGAGTTAATTATAGGTGAAACTTGTATTTGAGGAATGCTTACAAATCTTAAATAGAAATACTGCGAACAGATATTGAGTTTCAGAACTCGGCCTAACTCTAGATAACGGCCAAGGAAAACTGATTTTTCCGACGCACGGGAAATGTACTTTCCTGTGTTGGTTGGAGAGTGATTTTGGATCTGACAACAAAAATTTCTTAGGACTACCTAAGAATAATTTGCACTCTACATATTTATCTAGTTGATTGCGGTATTAGAAGTACGGTTCCGCATGGAGTCCATGCTATGAGACGTTAAATAAACGAGCTCGGGAATCGTCATTTTATAATTCTACAATGCCAGATAAGAAGCGCCGTTCTCCTAGGTTGTAGTATTTTGGCAAAATCTGATAAAATCTATCTGTTGCTTGCCCGTTACTCATTTGTTTTATCCATGGCGCATATGCAAAGAAATCAGCAATCTGTAGCATTGGTTCCTTTACTGGATCCCCATTTCGAACTTTCTCTTTAAGCAAGTTCAAGTTTGTGGGGACTGGAAATTTTGGAATCTTTTGAAGCCATTTTTGTTCAGCTTCTGCCTTTTTCCTCATTTTTGCATTGAATTTCTCATAAATTGCGATTCCAGTGTCTGCTTTTTCCTGCAGAAAATATTGAAATCTCTCCAAAATCAACAATAATAAGTAGGCTCTCGGGTCAGCAGGTTTTGTATATTTACAATGTTTATCCAAATCTATGGTTACCGAAAGGAGCCAGCACTCTGCATTTTCTATCCATTTGAAAATAGAGTCAGAAATATTCCAGCGAAACACATCATCAATTTGATCGTAAGGAGGGTATCTCTGTCTTAATTCTTGGTAATGTAATTTGAAACATTCTGGTAATTCTATACCATCAAAAGTCTCTGTTAATAATTTGTCAAGTTCTTCTTCAAATGCTATACGTGTTTCATCATTTACTATGATTCCTGCTAGTGTAAAATATTTAGAACTACCAGGTATGATGTTGTCATTAGCATCTCTATAATCACCTATATCTCCACTCTCATCAATGTATAGATAGTACAATCTTCATATTGTGTTCACTGCTTATTTTTAAGAATTTAATTATTTTCACAATAATCTATCCACTCAACCCAAAACTCTCATTTTACTTCATGCAATCTCCTACATTCTCTGCAAAAAGTCACTGGCTTGGATATTTCTTGCGTAAGAAATGAACTGTATTATCATAAAAAATGTATGTATCATATAGCACACATAATGAGGTTTTCTGACAGTTTGTTATCAATACCTTTTTCTTTCTTAACATTTAGCTGTTTTTATGAGTAATCTGGATGAAAAAACGGAGTCATTGAATCAATCAGGTGCTTTTTTACAGATTTACGCATTAAATGAATTACGTAAAAAACATTGGTCTGTTACTAGCGAATACCCAATAACGATATCTCAGTTTGCAAACAATCCAAAAAAACTCCTACATCCTAGACAGGTAGCTCTCGCAAAACATGAATTGGACTCAATTCATTATTCAAACGCAATTATCGATTCAAGAAGTAATACTGATGCGAAAGAAACTTCAATAGACATAGTAGCCTCAAAAATAATACATGGTTCTTGTTATAATTTATGTATAGAATCTAAGAAACTTGATCCACGTTTTTCTGATTGGGTTTTTTTTAGACAAGAATCCCATAAGAATACAATGCGTATATTTTGTCGAACCGTTGACACTATTGGTATAGTTGATTTATTTGATACGTTACCTACAAAACAATCTCAATTTGAAACTCATCTTAGAATAGGAGAATATGGAGATCTAGAATTCACTAAACACATAGTTACAGATTTTGCATTAGCATTGAAAAATAGAAAAGTTGAAACAGACTTCTATAAATCTGAAAAAACTAAGATTGATGAATCATCACGACAGATAATTGAAGGGATTTTTGGATTTATGATTGAGAGTGTAATTGCAGATATTAGAGAGGGGGAGCCAACTTTAAAGCAGCCACTAGATGACGTTTTTATTCCCATAGTGGTAACTAATGCTAATTTGTTTTTGTGTGATTATGATGAAAATGCAATAAATCCAGATACAGGACGTATTGAAAAAGATCCTAAGTACCAAACGGTTGATTCTGTTGTGTATGAATGTCCAGTACCAAAATCAATAAGATTTCCAGAGATTGCGTCATCCCATCTTTCATACAAACAAAGAAATGCATATTCAAAATGGCACGTTTTGATTTTATCTCCAAAAGGATTCATAGAATTTTTGGATAAAATTGAGCAAGCGCCAATTTTCCAGCGTTAATTATTTTGTAAAAGATATCTGAACTGATCGTCTAAACCCTGTCCTTGGCACTGAACTTAATAATCATCTATTACAGCATATTTTGGTACAATCGAAAGATGTACCTATTTTCTTTTAATTCTGTTCTAGATAGTATGAATACACGCTAATTTACCAAACGTCCAACCCTGGCTCCGGTTCAACACAAATCATCTTTGTGGAGCCCGGTCTTTTTTTACAATAACCATTCACTTAACTTCAAATCTTTTGAACTAATGATCCCTTGTCATACCACTGTCTAATCTGCAATGTTGCCCTAGAGTCACCTCACAAGCTAGAGGTTCACCTGCAAATCGAGCACAAGTGGGGCCAGAGAAGGGAGTCAAGAGTATTGGATCAGTGGTTGTGAACAAGAAACAGCTTCCATTGGATAGATGCAGAGTCAGGATGACTTGTGGTGTCACCTGAGGCATGTTTGGCATGTGAACCATGTATGAGGGATCAGGGTTTCTTGAATTCCAATACAAAAAGGTCCTCTGTAACCTCCATCTTTCTCTTTATACAACCTGCTTCTGTCAAAAGCATCATTATTGTCTCTGCAGTTATCTGGGACCAGTTCTTGCCAATCCCATGTCTGCAGGCATATCTCTTGATAGGTCCGTTTTCGCTTGTGGTAAATGTTATCTGATTATGGTCAAACCACACTTCAACTGCATGAGTTATTGTATCATAGGTGATCTGGTCAAATCGTAGTTTTAGATCATTTCTTGTTACTCTAACATACATGTCAGTTATGCCTCGCATCCTTGTCTTATCTATGGAATCATAAAGTGCATTTATCATTGGTCTTGGAAGCGATATTTCTCTTCTGTGTTCTGCGTCAAAATAAAAATTAAGATACTTGTGGAGAAATTGGGCACAAAGTGCAGATATGGTGGTCCCCTTGTTTTTTGCCATGCATTCCAATTGCTTTTGATCTTCATCTGTTAGTCTAACCCCAATTACTCCTCTTCGCTTTTTATTTTGATTCATTTTTGTTTTCATAATATGATATGTTATGCTATTTATGATTACTTATTGTATTAGAATCCAATTCAAAAAATAATGATTAATAAAGGTTGGTTTACAAAGTTTACAATTGTTAATTTCGTAAACTCATAATTAAATATTATATGCAATAATGCAATACAATGACTACAAAAACGAAAAAAACAATTCTACTCTCATCCCTTCTGGCTGCATTAATACTTCCATTAGGCAATACTGCTATTGCTGAGTCAAATATTTCTACATCAGATGCTGATTTGCTCAAAGAACAAGTTAAAGACATGGATACCACATCAAAAGAATATTTTGATTTAATCAAACGTGATCCTTTGACAGTTAATGAGATGAATTTGATTAAAAAGATCATAAGAGAAAATTCAGAAACTTCTGATGAATTAAACGAATCCTCAAAAATATTGGCGGTAAGCTTTGTCGGAAATGCCAAGCAAATTCCAGTCCATTGGTATCCTGTGGTTCATATATTGGAAGACAAGCAAATCACCTCTATCAAAATTGATATGGATTCTAATGATGTGATTAGCTCAGAAAAATATCAAAACCAAAAACTAACTAATACAAATCCTTTGGCAGTGGATAGATATGATGGCAGTGTTAGTATAGGTAAAGGAATTCGTGTAACATCTCCTACTCAACCTACAGGTTATGATGGTGACGATACCACTAGTGGCTTTTCAGCTGTGACCCTGAATGCAATGGCATATGGTTCAGATCCAGATAATTACGATCTTTGTGATTCTGCAAACTCTGCTGATCATTATTGGATGCAAACCGGATACAAGTTCAACAAAGATGGTTGGAAAATAGTCTTTGCAGATACTGAAACTGACTGTGGATCATTTGACTCTGGATTACCTGCACCATCAACTACTGATGATATTATTTTCAATATCTATAGTGGTTCAACGTGGTATGGAGTTATCCATAATGTAGACGAGAGTGATTTTGCATATCATTATGAAGATGCTCCAACTACTACATACATTGGTAAGGATACCGGTGCTGCTACTAGTGTATTTATGGAAAATGGATATACGTCTTCTGGATGGGAAGCGCAGTTTAGTGACACCACTTTCGACATGACTGATGCAGAGTTTGTAAAAACGGATTCTACATCTATTGATTGGAGTGGTGAAGAACAATACCACGTAGATTGTAATGGTGATGAAGTTACTGAAGAAGTAATCTCTGGCACTTTAGTGAGTGGAGGAACTGCAACATGGGATGTAGAAGAAATGGCAGACTATAGCGCCTGCTAATCCTTTTTTTATTACTAATACCCATATGGTTCTTTATTTAGACAGAGAGTTTAAAATGCTAGTAAAACTTATGAGATGTTATTCAACTTCATATCTTATGAATTATTTTCTGACCATGTTTATCTTTGGGTCATTGTCTATGATTTTAATTCCAGATGTTACTGCACAATATATTGGAAATGTTTCTACCAATGCATCTGATTCTGAATTAGAAGAACAACTTGGTACATCTGTTTCCAAATTTCATCAAATTAGTGCAGAAAAGAAAGAATATGAACAACAATCAATGTTGATCGTTTCATTAAGTGTGCTTTCTTTTGTTATTAGTTATGCAATATATCGTGCTTTTAGACACAATAAAAAAGGAAATTAATTCTGAGTTACATAGATTGTCATAGATTGGGACAATGAGAAAACGAATGTTGTTTTCATATACTGACACAATGTCTAACAAAGTAGGATATGTTGAGACAAATCCCTCATTAAATGAAAGAGATAGCAATACCGTCTTCGTAGATTTAGAAACATCTAATGGTGAAGATACAGCCGATGAAATATTCAGAACAGGTTCCACAACTTATATCGTAGTTGAAACAGATGCCCTGAATACAGTACCATAGTACAAATACTATTGCCAAAAGAACCTGTTCACAATAATCTTGTCATAAATCTCGATATCTGTGATTATGGTCTTAAACTGTTGTTCCCGATCATAACAAGGTATTATCTAACGAAAAAACATATTCCGTTAAACTCGAGTCAGAACGTCACTTTAATATACTGAATTCTGATTTTAACGATAGAATAATGAACGCTAATAAAAAAATATTTGAAGAAACTATTCAAACCGATCATAAAGTAATAACCGAAGAATTGTCAAAATCAATTCTCAAATCATATGGAGTTAAAGTTCCTCCATATGCACTTGTAACTTCTGCAGAAGAAGCTGCAAAACAAGCAAAGAAAATTGGATTTCCTCTGGTTATGAAGGTGGTATCACCTCAGATTTTGCATAAAACTGATGTCGGCGGTGTAAAAGTAGGTATCAATGATGTTAACGATGTAAAAAAGACTTTCAAAGACATGCATGGTCGACTTTCTAAAAAGAAGGATGTTGAAGTAAAGGGAATATTGCTTGAGAAGATGGTTCCAAAAGGAGTAGAACTAATTGTAGGAATTCAAAACGATCCTCAATTTGGACCTGTAATTATGGCTGGTCTTGGAGGCATTATGACAGAAGTCATGAAAGATGTAGCATTTAGAATGCTTCCTATCACTACTTCTGATGCTAAATCCATGCTAAATGAATTAAAGGGTTCAAAACTCCTTAAAGGTTTCAGGGGTAGTGAGCCAATAGATGTCAATATGGTTGCCAAGATGCTTGTACAAATTGGCAAACTAGGTGTTGAAAATGCCGATTACATAAACAGCATTGACTTTAACCCTGTTGTTGTTTATCCAAAATCTCACTTTGTAGTAGATGCAAAGATAATTCTTAACAAAGAAATTAAGAAAAATTCTATCTCGAAAGCAAAACCAAACAAAGAACACATGGAAACATTCTTCACCCCAAAATCTGTCGCCTTGGTTGGTGCTTCCGCAAGCAAAGGCAAAATTGGAAACTCTATTCTTGACAGCTTGGTGAATTATGACTATAAAGGAAAAGTATATCCAATTAATCCAAAATCTGAAGAAATTTTTGGTCAAAAATGCTATCCTTCAGTAGGAGAAATTCCTGAAGCAGTTGATCTTGTAGTTGTATCAGTAGACTTGTCAATTACTCCTCCTGTATTAGAAGACTGTGCAAAGAAAGGCGTCCACAACGTTGTGATTGTTTCTGGTGGCGGGAAAGAGTTAGGTGGAGAGCGAGCAGCATATGAAGCTGAAGTAAAACGTCTCTCTGCAAAACATAACATTCGAATTATTGGGCCCAACTGTATTGGAATGTTTAATGCAGCAAATAGACTTGACTGTGCATTTCAAGGACAAGAAAGAATGATACGTGCAAAACTAGGAAATGTCGCATTCTTTTCTCAAAGTGGAACAATGGGGATTAGCATGCTAGAAAGTGCAGATGTATTTGGTCTATCAAAAATGATTAGTTTTGGCAATCGTTCTGATGTTGATGAAGCAGATATGATATGGTATGCTGCTAACGATCCTCAAACAAAAGTCATTGGTTTGTATGTAGAAGGTTTTGGAGATGGAAGAAAATTCATCAATACAGCAAAACGAGTAATGAAAGAAACAAAGAAACCAGTAGTAATTTGGAAGAGTGGGAGGACTTCTGCTGGCGCTAAACAAGCCGCGTCACATACAGGTTCACTAGGTGGCTCCAACGCAATTATTATGGGAGCGTTCAAACAAGCAGGAATTATCTCTGTTGACAGTTATCAGGAATTAGTAGGTGTTCTAAAAGCACTAGCATGGCAGCCTGCTGCAAAAGGAAGTCGTGTTGCTATGACTAGTAACGGAGCAGGTCCAATGATTGGAGGTATTGATCAATTAGAGAAATTTGGCCTTACAATAGGAAAATTATCTCCAAATCTTCTCAAAAACATGAAAGATCGTTTTCCACCCGCTGTTCCTATACACAATGGCAACCCTGCAGATGTAGGTGGTGGTGCAACTGCAGATGATTATAGATTTGTTATTCAACAATTCATGGATGAAAAAAACATCGATATCGCAATGCCTTGGTTTGTATTCCAAGACGACCCCTTAGAAGAGTCCATAGTTGATTATTTAGCTGATTTCCAAAAGAAAGGAACAAAACCTGTTTTGGCCGGTGGAAATGGTGGACCGTACACTGAAAAAATGATTCGTTTGATAGAGAAACATAACGTACCAGTATACACAGATCTCAGGACTTGGGTTGCAGCTGCAGCCGCATTAGCCCAATGGGGTCAAATACGCGGTAAATAGAGAACATTTAAGTCTCGCATCACTTGGGTTCTAACTATGTCTCTAGTTACTACCACAACTTCTGATGGCGTATGTACTGTTAAGATCAACAGACCTGATAAGCTAAATGCCATGAATACAGATGTTGCCAAAGAACTCATCAAGACTTTTGAAGTTCTCAATCGTGATGATGATGTCAAAGTCATTATTTTGACAGGGGAAGGTGATAAGGCATTCTCTGCTGGTGCAGATATTGAATACATGTCAAAAATTTCTGCAGATGAATCTGTAGAATATGCAAAAACAGGCCAACTAGTAACTGCAACAGTCGAACTTGTGAAACAACCGACAATTGCAGCCATTAACGGATTTGCATTAGGAGGAGGATGTGAGCTTGCTATGTCTTGCGACATTAGAATTGCAGCAGATACTGCAAAACTTGGTCAACCAGAAGTAACAATCGGAATTCCTCCCGGTTGGGGCGGAACACAACGCTTGATGAGAATTGTAGGAATAGCCAAGGCAAAAGAACTAGTGTATACTGGTAAAATGATAAAAGCAGATGAAGCAAAAGAAATTGGACTTGTAAATCATGTGGTCCCACTTGCCTCCTTGCAGGAAGAAGCTCTCAAAATGGCTCAACAAATCGCTGCGAATTCAGTGATGGGCGTACAAATGTCAAAAGTCGCAATCAACAAAGGAAGAAACGCCGATCTTGATACTGGACTTGCGGTCGAACTTTTAGCATGGAGAAATTGCTTTACTCATCCTGACAGAGAAGAACGCATGACGGCTTTCGTGAACAAGTCAAAAAAATAGCTTTTTCCTATTTTCCTTCTTATTTTCTTGAATTACTAGTATGTTCCGTGTGAAAAGATTATTATAATTTGAAACGGCCTGCTTAATTATAATGGCATCAGAACAAACACAGAAGTTGATTACCGTAACTCCAAAAGCAGCAGAGAAAATCATAGAATTCATGAAAGAAGAAGCTGAAAAACCTGAATATCTTAGAGTATATGTTCAAGGTGGCGGCTGCTCTGGCTTGTCATATGGAATGGGTTTTGAAAAAGCTCCAGAAGATGATGACTTAGTTATGGAGGAGAGTGGAGTCAAACTTTTGATAGACAGCTATAGTATTGACCATTTGAAAGGCGCAAATGTAGATTATATTGAAAGTCTAATGGGTTCTGGATTTAAAATAAACAACCCTAACGTTGTTAAGTCCTGCTCGTGCGGTCATTCATTTAGCACAGAATAACTTCATACTATTTTTCATTTTTAAATAAGTTTTTTGAGTTTTTGATATATGCCTTATCGGTATTTCTTATTGCGATACCCTCATATACCGAATCTTAAGACCCAAAATATGATAATTAAGGAGATGAATAATTTATGCCTCAATCAGGAATTGTCAAATATCATGTTAAGCTTTCCTTTGAAGTTGATGGGCTCGTTGAAAGAGCAGACATAATTGGAGCAATCTTTGGCCAAA
>JAGQHF010000237.1 GCA_020431985.1 Nitrosarchaeum sp.
ATTTGTGATGATCCCCCTAGATGAGGCATATTTTGAAGGGGCAGATGATCTCAGCCTTCCAATCGATAACGCAGATGTTGTCTTGGCTGCATTTGCAGGGATACTAAAGGGAATAGTCTCGTTTGCAATCATTTACTTTGTTGGAAAAAAGCTTGACGGTGACAAAAACTGGAAAAAGGTGCTTGCAGTAATATTTCATACGTATGTGCCAGCAATTCCCGTCTCAATCATACTTACAGTACTGATGTTTCTAATGTGGACATCTCTTGCAGAGATAGAACCGTCATATCTCATTTCGCCTGATGCAGATGAGAAACAAATCTTCTCTGTTATCGGACCCATGCTATCCTATGTGGTCATTCTAGTTGTTCTTGGGATTGCATTTCTTGTCTGGATTATAGTCATATCTGTAAAGGCAATCAAGATAGTCAACGGATTTGGCACTGCAAAAGCATTTGGTCTCTTGGTTTTGGCCATGATTATTACATCAGTGATATCGATACCGTTTAGCGTATAGTAACACCATATTCAAAAAAATAAGGTGCATTTGCAGGTTTTTGATTTAATTTGAATTTAATCAAAGGTTATAATCGCATGGTACTATTACAATGTGAATAAGATGTTTCAGATTGCAAATGCAGCCTTGTTTATCCTAATTGCTGCAGCTATTCTAGTTTTTCAGCCAACTGCCTTTGGTGAGACAGGCAAAATGCTTGACCTTCCAATTGGTCTAAAAATTGGAGATACCGCAAACATTAGTTCAGAATTGAAGATGACTCTGCTTGACGTGGAAGATTCCAGATGTCCAAGTGACGTCTACTGTGTTTGGGAAGGAACTGTGACGGCCAAAATAAGTCTTGAAAGAGGTGTTCATGACCTTGGGATTCACAACATTTCTCTTGCAATGATTGAAGACGAACAGATGTTTGATGGGTATTACATCAGACTGACCAACGTAGAGCCTTATCCAGAAAGCACAAATCCAATAGAGCCAACAGACTATGTGCTCACTTTTTTTGTTTCAGAAGGTGAAGCAGACCAGCTAGAATCCCCGCTCAAACAATTCAAGAATGGCATTCCGGCAAACGAAATCCAATGCAGAGACGGTTTCGTTCTAATGGTAAAGACAAGTGATTCTGCACCATCATGTGTTACCTTTTCCACCTCAGAGAAACTGGTTTTTAGAGGGTGGGGAGAGCTGGCTGTAGGCCAAAGTATACTGCCAGTGATCAAGACTGGAACAAATTCAGGCTTTTGCATTGGATATTGTTTGAAAGATTTTGTCATAACTCCGGAAAAAATAGTCTATATCCAGAGTGGACGAGATTTTGCAGATCCTAAGCTACCACAAATAGTAAAGCAAGTCCCCTTTTCCAAAGCAAAATGGAATGAATTGCTTGGTTTGGTGAATTTTGAAAAATTCTCCTCGCTTCCAGATAGGATTGGCTGTCCGGGTTGTGCTGATGCACCTGTTGAATGGATTGAGATAACGTATGGCACACAAACAAAAAAGATAGAGTTTGAGAGAGGCGACAACATCCCAGAGATAAAGGATCTGATATTAGCGCTACAAGAAATCCGAGACCCTATAGAATCAACAATTGAGAGTTTTGATGAATGTGTTGCTGCAGGTAATCCGGTTATGGAATCATATCCCAGACAATGTAGAACAGATGACGGAAGAAACTTTGTAGAGGAAATCGACTCTCAGGTAACATTGCAATCCCAATGTAAAGAAAATGAAGGGACTTGGATGCCGGAATGGAATGAATGTGAATACATCTCAGAGAATCAGTGCTCAGAGATGAATGGAGTTTTTTATGAATGTGAATCTGCATGCAGACACGATCCGAACGCGGAAATGTGTACTGAACAATGTGTTCCAGTATGTGTATTCCCATAGATAGCTCATTGTAATAGGTCCTTGTTTTCTGTCATTGTTGACGAAAAAACAAAATTGCCTAGTTCTGTTAAATGCAAGAAACTGTAAACAAGCTCAAAAAAACAAATTGTTTCAAACTTAATTATTACCTGATGATAGCGGAATTATGGTTAGTCCCATACCCAGCTCAAAGTTTGTGGTCAATTTTGGTGGAGATGCCGTAAATTTCCAAGAGGTGATTTTGCCAGACTCGGAAATTGAAATAATCGAGTACAGAGACGGCAGTGATGTCTTGTCAAGCGTAAGAAAGTATCCAGGCCTCACAAAGTACTCAAATCTCATACTAAAACGTGGCATGACAAAGTCCAAGGAACTTTATGAATGGTTCAAGCAAATAAAACAAGGCAAACTGGAGAGAAGGGACATTACGGTCAGCATCCTAAATGAGGAAAACGAGCCCTTTGTAGTATGGAAGCTGCGAAACTGCTGGCCCACAAAGTACAGCGGCCCTGCGCTCAAGGCCAAGGACAGCAGCATCATGATTGAGACGCTAGAGATAGCAACTGAAGATGTAGATGTAGAGATTACCTAGCTAGTCAGGCCTTGGTGTCATGACTTCAACAACGTCTTTGTATATTGATAGATCATGTTGTATGGAGTTTTGAAACGTTTGTTTTGCCTTGTTTCTAAATGATATGCGAACATCTATGTTCATCGGTTGCTTGTATGCAACATAAAATTGAAAAGAGTCGACAAGAATCTTCAATTTCTTACCAGGAGAGAGAAACCTTATCAGTTTGAAAATTGAAAGTGAGGAGATTTCCTTGGTTTTTTGCATCCCCCAAAACTTTTTGCTGAATCTTATCCTTGTATCATAGGCGGGCTCGTTGCCAATGTTTTCAATTATAACGAAAACAAGGCCGTTTTCATATTCAAAATATACTATTACATCAGGATACTTTTCCAGACGAGTATTGTCAGTGATTATTTCTGGTTTTCTTGGTTTCTTTCCTAGAACAACTCTCTTTGGTTTTGAGACTCGGGAGCTAGACATTTTTGAACTATGCTTCTGTAGGTTCCTTTACTGAAAGATCTCTTTCCCATCCTTCATTTTCCAAGGTAATCTTTTCGATTGCTACTGCACACGAGTTTGCGTCAAGTTCTGGCAGAGCCTCATATTCAGAGACCCAACACCTATGGATCACATATGATATGACCAGCTGTCCGGCTTCGTTGAACATCTCGAGGATAATGTCTCTGCGAAAGTTTTTCAAGGACATCTCAGAGCCTAGACTTGCACCAATATTGAATACCTGATTTGCCCAGTTCTCAAACTCAGTGTCATGTGTAATTCCCCTCTCAAGCGTTATAGGCCCATACTTTGTAAATCCAGGCATCTTCTGTATGTTGTTAGAGTTTGCACCGTCCCTGTATTCGATGACCTCGGTATTTCTCTTTAGGGGGGAAATCTTTGATACTCCTGCAACATATTTGCCGTGCCACTTTATTCTAAACTTAAAATTCTTGTAAGGATCGGTTCTGTGGGTGTTTACTGAAAATGAAGCCATGTAGTTGCTTTAGATTTGAAGATATTATGTTTTGCTGGAAAAAATTCTTGCAAGCAATTACTCGTCTGTGGATTTTGATATCTTGCTCAATGCGAGCTTGACTAGCAACAGCCAGGTTATTGCTATTGGGACGTAGTATGTTGCAATTCTCCATCCAATGACTGCGTTCCATGCAACAGAATTTTCAGGTATGACAAAGTTAAACGGATCCAAGTCATTAAGATATGCAACGATTCCAAACTCAGCAAGACCAGAGCCACCAACTGTAATTGGAAGGTTTCCAATTGCGTTTGCCGCCATTACGGCCATAATCGACTCAAACCATCCGATTACATATCCGGTTCCAAATGCAATTATCAAAAATGACAGTCCATAAAACGCCCATGATGCAATTGATATCAAAAAAGATACTGTAAAGACTTTCTTTGATTCAGATGTCCTAAGATTTTCGCGGCTCATGGTGCAGACCTCTTCCATCCAAGTGTTTGTCTGCTCAATGTACCTCTCACCTTTTTCCTTACCAAACCTTTTTGCAAGCTTTGCAATTCCAGCTGGAATCTGAAATGTTCGCTTAGATGACAGGAAAAACAGTACCATCCAAAGGGAGGTAACAATAATGCTTGTTCCAAGGATGATTGCAGCTACAACATAGGCTCCATGGATAAGTGCAATTATTCCTGCAATGATTGACAATAGTCCACCTGCAAATACCTCAGTAACAATATCCATTATTGCAATCCAGGTAGATTTTGAAGGAGGCACTCCCCTCTTGTGCAGATAGTATATTACGATGAATTCAGCCCCCACAAACATCGGTGTGGTGAACTTGATGAATTCGCTTCCCACTCGTACTCCAGACAGCTTCAAAAATGAATCAAATTTGCCAAGATAGTTTTGGGCAATGTACGCAAACTTTACCCCCTGAAGCCCAAGTTTTACGAGCATAGCAACAACTCCACCTGCAAATGGAAGGAATCCTATCTCCAAAAGATCTTCAGGTTTTATGTCAAACTGAACGGCAATTATTATGATTGGAATGAGCGTCGCAGGAATTGCAACTATTCTCCAGTTCATCTTAGCAGTTTGCTTGCAGATACAAATATGAAAGTTGACTAGCGTGTTTGTTTCTGTAGGCACGTCTTTTCCTAAATGATCATATGTGAAATGAGATCGCAAATCCAGTTTGAAATATAAGCAAACGACAAAGAATTACAGTGATTGAAAACAATTTTTGTCTCTGGAACTGCCGGTTCTGGCAAGTCACTTCTCACATCAAAGCTCAATGACTACTATACAAGAAACGGGGCATTCACTGCAGTCTTGAACTTGGATCCAGGAGTAGAGCATCTTCCCTATACCTGCGATGTAGATGTAAGAGATTATGTAGACATAGTTTCAATAATGAAGCAGTATGATCTGGGGCCAAACGGGGCACTAGTGATGGCAAATGATCTAATCGCATCAAAGATAGACGACATACAAAATGAAGTAAACAGAGTAAATCCAGATTATTTGATAGTGGACACTCCAGGACAAATTGAGCTTTTTGCGTACCGCTCAAGCGGCCCATTTCTTGCAGAAAACATCACATCAGATGAAAAGACAAGCATATTTCTCTTTGATGGTGCGTTGGTAACAACCCCCGTTAATTTCGTATCTATTGCACTTTTGGCAACATCGATAAGATTGCGCCTGAACCTTCCAACAATTAACATTGTAACAAAGACGGACATTATTGGATCTAGGTTAAAAGATATTTTGCAGTGGTCCACCAACATCAGATCACTTGAAAATGCAATAGGCAATGAGGCAGACGGTGATACATATTCGCTTACCACAAATATTTTACGTGGACTTAATCTGAGCGGATTTGCTCAGGGACTCATTCCAGTATCAAACGTTACAGGAGAGGGCCTGCCAAACCTTGAAGGTGCACTAAGCAGAATTCTTAACTTGGGTGAGGAGGTAGAAGACTAGATGGCATCATCAGTTACAGTGAGAGCGCCGTCATCTACTGCAAATTTGGGTCCGGGCTTTGACGTATTTGGGCTGGCAGTTGATGCTTTCTTTGACGAGATTACTCTAACCAAGACAAAGGAAAAGAAGGTAACCATTACAACCAAAGACAACATCCCGACGAATCCCAACCACAACACTGCCGGATTGGTAATTCAAAACATGATAAAAAAATTTAGAACCAAGGACGGAATTCAAATTACGATAAAAAAGGAAGTCCCAGCTGGATTTGGGATGGGAAGCAGTGCAGCATCAGCGGCTGCCGCTGCCTTAGCCTTTGACAAACTATACAGACTAAATCTTGATGACAACCTGTTAGTTGAGCTTGCAGGATTTGGCGAGAAGGCAAGTGCAGGTTCTGTTCATTATGATAATGTAGCAGCATCTGTTCTAGGAGGATTTGTCATAGTGAGGACAGATCCACTTGACGTCATAAAAATAGATCCGCCAACAAGCCTAAGGATGTGTATTGCAGTACCAAAGCTGGCAGTACCCAAAAAAAAGACAAAGGTCTCACGTGGAGTAATACCAAAGAAGATTTCCCTGTCAGACAGCATCATCAATCTATCAAATGCCGCAGCTATTGTTGCAGGGTTTATGAGAAAAGATCCGGAAATGATTGGCAATTCCATCAGGGATGTGATTGTAGAGCCTGCAAGACAGCATATGATTCCAGGATTTGCAAAGGTAAAATACAATGCAATAGAGGCAGGGGCTTTTGGTGTAACAATTAGCGGTGCAGGTCCTTCGGTGATTGCTTTTTCAAAAAGCTCTGCAAACCTAAAAAAGATCAGTGCTGCAATGGAAAAAGGATTTGCACATGCAAAAACAGACTGTCTAACCGTAATATGCAAGCCAAGCAAGGGTGCAACAAAGATACGATAAACCATGAAAAAAGCAGTGATAGTATTTAGCGGTGGAGTAGACTCTGTTTGTGCAGCTTCCTATCTTGAACCAAAGTATGACTTGTATGGAATTTCCTTTTCGTATGGGCAAAAGGCAAACAAGGAGATTGGTACTGCAAAAAAACTCGCAAAGAAACTTGGACTAGTACAACACAAGATTGTAGATATTGGATTTATGAAAAACCTGTATGGGGATTCCAACGTACTTACAAGTAACAAAATAAAGATTCCAGAAAAGTTTGACTACTCGATTGTGGTACCCATAAGAAATGCAGTGTTTCTGTCTGTTGCATCTGCCTGGGCATATACCATAAATGCATCTATAGTTGCATATGGAGCTCATACAGGCGACAAGAACTATCCAGATTGCAGGCCTATGTTTGCTAAAAAATTAGAATCTGCATTCAATCAAGGAGAGATAGACGGAATTGAATCTGGTTTACGAAAAGGTATCAAGATATGGTCACCGTATAGAGAGGGCCTATCTAAAAGCGACCTGCTAAAATCAGGATTCAAAAGCTTGGGCGATGCCATATTTGATTCCTGGAGTTGCTACTTGAGCAAAAAGTTTCACTGTGGTAACTGCGAGTCGTGCAACAACAGAAAGATTGCTTTTGCCAAAGCAGGAATTACAGACAAGACAAGATATCTCTAGTACTTTGTTTCTAGAATCTTCTTTTTCAGAATAAATCCTCTAATGCCAATGTACCAAGCAAGAAAGATTCCTCCGACTGTTCCCATAAAGACATAATTTTGGATATCCGGTGCTAGGCCCTCAAATGAGTTTGTAACCTCGCGTGAGACAAGCATTGAGATAGCCAGGACAATTCCAAACTCTATTGCATACCATGTCCATCCGGGCCATGATTCTTTTGGAACGTGAACGTTTGGATGTACTCCCATATCTTTGGTGAAAAAGATTGATTATTTAATTTTTCACTGCATTAAAGAGGATTGTTTGCCGGTTGCCTTCTAATAAGTGCCATGATGCTCTCTTTTTCTTCCTTGTTTTCATATATTCCACGGTATGCAGATGATGAAAGCATCGCATCGTTTCTGACTCCACGCATCTTCATGCATAGATGCTCTGCATCTGCCAAGACCACGACACCTTTTACTCCTTGGGCGTATAGCTCATCTGCAATGTTCTTTGTAAGACGTTCCTGAATCTGAAGTCTTTTTGAGAACTTTTCAACCAGTCTTACAAGTTTTGATATTCCAAAAACTCGGCCATTTGGAGAGTAGGCTATGTGTATCTTACCAAAAAACGGCAGCATGTGATGTTCGCACATTGAATAAAACTGGATGTTTCTTGCAACCACAACATCAGAGTCTTCGGAGAACTGGACAGATAATTCAGAGTCTGTGTCATATCCAGCAAAGATCTCTCCATACATATCTGCTATTCTTGATGGAGTATCTCGCAGGCCCTCTCTTGTAGGATCTTCGCCTAATTCAATAATTAACTCCCTGACGAGTTTCTTTACCCGTTCTTTGTCCATTTGATAATCTCTGAGATTGATGCTAGTATTTGAACCTAATCTGTTTTTTAGATTGTTGGAACTATGGCGCACCTATAAGCTTGTGAAGCTGTGGAACCACCTTGACATCCACATAATGAGGATACACTAAATCATACAGTTCCAAGAGCAGTTCAAGGGAGGGTTCTTTTATCCCAAATGTCGGCTGGATGATAAACCCGTCAATGTCGTCTTTGGTAACGGTGTCAAAGATTTTTGCAACAAGAGAGTCAAAGTCTTCCGGTTTTGTTTTTGCAGATACTACAATTTTGATGTATGTAGTCTTTTTTGCAGATACTGCAAGAGAGAGACACTTTGCAGCGCTGTCAATTAGGGTATTGTAATGCTTTGAATCCACAAAGTCCGAGTCCTTTGTCTTAAACTCTATCTTTACAATATCGATAAAAGGTAGTACGTATGAGAATCGTTCAGAGTCAAAACATGAGGATTCAAGATACGTTGGAATCTTTTTTGACTGCACGTGTTTTGCAAGTTCGGCAACTGATTTATGCTGGATTAGAGGATCACCTCCAGTAAAGTTTACCTTGTATGTCTGATTTTGTAGTTTGGCATCTATTAGTTTGCATGCGTTATCAATTGAGTATTCATCCCCAGATTCAAGTGGCAATGATTCTACAGTATCACAGTAAAAGCAGGAAAACGGACATCCGGCAAGTCTGACAAAAAGAGTCTTGGTTCCAAAAAGTATTCCCTCACCTTCTACTGAGGTAAATATCTCAAAAAGCCTAACGTTCAACAGTTTCTAAAAATTGTCTTTATTATTTATTCAATGAGGTCAGTGCATCACGGGTTGTTTTGTATAGAACAATCCGGATATGAAAAATACAACTCCCAAGATTCCTATAAGACTGCCTACAAACTCTACGGTATTTTGCATCTCACCCTCTACCGGAGCCCAAAGCCATGCCATAAGAGCACCAACTACAATCATTGGAATGCCTACACCAACGGTGATTGACTTGGATGCCATATCCTCAACCTGTTTGGAAAATGTATATGAAGTTTATGATATGGATTCGGTGATTTGCTGTAATTGAGATTTTAGTTGGACAAGAAGGATATTTGCTTGCTCTGTGTTGCCTTCAGCAAGTAGTTGTTTTGCCTCAATTACCTTTCCTTGCAAATCTGTTATTACTGCTGTATCAACATCCATTTGAGATAGTCTTTGGATAGTTCTCTCAACTTTGAGAATGTTCAGTTCTGTGCTATCACTGGCAGTTAGATCAAATTGATCCTTGAGGACAATTATCTTTCGGATCTCCTTGACTATTTCCTCAGGAATTGTAGCAGATGAAAGGCTCTCTCTTGCATCTAATAATTTTTGAATAATGTCATCCGATATTTGCTGGTTTTTTGCAAGCTCAATGAGTCTGTCAAGCTGTCCTAGATACATCTGGGCATACTGTTGGGCACGTTCTGGTTCACGAAGCAATGCCTGTTCTCGTATTTGTTTTTCAATGTCTTTTACTATTTGTTCTATCTTCTCTATGGTATTTTGAGCATTACTGTATTGTCCTGCTTGAATCTGTCCTCTTGCTGTATCAAAGAGTCCATCCAGTATGGAAAAATCAATGGATATTTGATATTTTTCGGATATCTTCTGTAAACTCGTAGAATACTGGTAGAGTTTTTTCAGTGTACTTGAAGGATCATCTCTTTGTATTGTTTGGGTAGCTACGTCATCGTAACTTTGCATCTTTGATATTTCCTTGAAAACCTTCATGGCAGATAGGAAATACTCTCTTGCAGATTCAACATCGTTCTGTCCAAGTGCTTCTTCCAAACTATCTACATTTAGGGATCCCTCCTCAAACAGTTTTTTTATTTCATCAGGAGATTCGTTTGAGATATTATTTTGTATTTGAACTTGCGCATTTTTGGCAATTCTGTACAGAATCGCAGGATCATCTTGTGCTGCTGCAGAGATGGTCATACCGCTTGTAATCATGGTGACTACTAAAACAAGTAATCCAAATGACAGAATTCTTTTCATTCCTCTTCCTCCAATTTCTCTTTTATTTTGACCATGTTTTGCATGTCTTTTTTGATAATCTCAACAACTCCAAGTCTTTCCAATCTTTTTACAGCTCGCCACATTGTAGTTCTTGGCTGGAGGAATTTCTTTCGCAAATCACTCTCAAGTACTTGGCCTCCACTTTCAGAAATGAATTTAATAATTTCTTTGTCATCATCTCGCATTTCTGGCTTAAGCTTGAAAATTTCATCAGTATCTATTGTTGTTTCAGAAACCTTTGTAGCTTTGGGAGCTTCAATGACGGATTGCTGTGGTTTTAATTTTCTCTTTTTTATTACTAGTACAATTCCTGCAACTCCGGCTATGATTGGTCCTGCTACTATGCCAATTGTCATAAAATCATATGATGGTTCTGGATCTGGCCTAGGGTTATCAGGTACTGCAGAACCGAAGACATAGTTAATCTCTGCAAAGCCACTCGGAAGATCAAGTTTGGTCTGTTCATCTACTACTTCCATATTGTTAGGCAATGCACTCATGCCAACAATGACAGAGTTTTCTGGCATCAATAGGGTATAATCAGACGGGGAATCAAGAGAAAAGGTCCAAACTCTTCCCTCTTTTGAAACCAAATCATGTATATCGTAATTTATTGTGATGTTTGAAGAACCAAATGTGTCAATCAATGCTTGATCACCAATTATTTCACTGTTTAAAAGAAAACCATTCTCTCCAAGAGCAACAAAATTATCTACAGATTTGCCAAACAGGCTTGCTCTAAAGTCTGGGGCCAAGGGATCCACATCAATCACAGATGATACGTGTGTAGAACCATCATGATAAATGACGAGTTCCAGGTTTCGAGTAGAACTAAAGGAGATCTGAATTGGCATTACAATGGCTATGGCAAGCAAACCTACCACTATCAAAGGGATTTTGGCCATTGTTTCGAGAATACCCCCAGTCCTTACAAAAAGCATTCCATCCTCTTGTGCATACCCAATTCTATGAATCTCTACGGTTTCTGGCATCATATACTAGTACCTTAGGTTCATACTCTCCACGAGACCCTGAAATCGCTTAAATTCCTGAAAGAATTCAAGTCCCTTCTCGGTGATCAGGAAAACCCTATTTCTGTCGTTCTTGACAGACTCAACTAAGCCTGCTTCTACCAATTTCTCACATTTGTCTAATACTGCATAGTGAGATAGGTTGGCTTTGCGAGATATTGCAGATACAATGACTCCATCACGTCCACCGTCGGCGGTTACGTCTAGGATATCACCCATTATGCCCATTTCGGACCTGTATTGTTGTTTTGACATGTCCTAGTATACTATGGTTAGATTAATGAGGGACATTTTGGAACTTTATAGCGGAA
>JAGQHF010000238.1 GCA_020431985.1 Nitrosarchaeum sp.
CAGTTACCAACCTGTCCTGTGCACATCTAGGGCACAATTCCTTTGGATTCTTTGATTGACTTACCATCTTACGATCCTAGTTTGAGAGTATTGGTATTTATGAATCATCAACTTTTGCCTTAAATTGCCCCAGATTTAAGACCAATAACAACACAGAATAGTCATTAATGGGTATATTTTCACGTAAAAATCATGAAACTTTACGGAATTATACCGATACTGCTACTTGTTGTTTTCTTTCCAAGTGCGTTTGCCGAAACAAAGAATCTTGCCATGGAAGGAAGTATGGACATAAAGATAACATATCCAGATGAGGCCGTAATTGGAAGAATAATTTCAATTTCCATGCTGGTTGAAAATAAGGGATGGGAGGACAAGCAAGATATTTCCTTTGTGTTTTCTAGTCAGGATAACACATTTGTTCCACTTACATCAAACAAGGTAATTATCGAAAAATTAGCACAGGGAGGGTCATTTGGTGCTAATGCAGATTTTAGGATATCAGAAGAAGCGAGCACGGGACAGAACTTTCTGAACATAAAATACTCCCAAGTCTTGGTAGCCAACAATGAAAATCCCCAAAATCCATTATTTCAGGACATAGCTATCCCCATCATCATAAAAGAAAAACCAAACGTTACAATATATACAAAAACTCCAGAATCAATTTTTGCAAATGCAGAATTTCCAATTAGTGTGGAATTACTTTCTGAAGACATTGACATATCTGATGTGAATATCAAGATAATTCCACCTAAAGAGATTCAGTTTAGAGGTGAAACAATGCATACATTTTCATCAATCCAAAAAAATATGCCTGTTGGAATTACATCTAGAATAATAACTCCCATAGAAGAGGTAAATACAGAGTACAAGCTTCCATTTGAGATTGTTGTAGAGTATGTAGATGATCAAGGTATGGAACAAACAGATTCTAAGACAATTTCGCTGGTTTTACGCCCCAGAACTTTTATGGAGTTTACAATGGATGGAGGAATTTGGATAGGTGATTTTTTTATTGCACCATATGTATCGCTTGGAACAATTATTGGAATACCGGCTGGAGCCATCGTGTCGATAATAGTTAGGAGAAAAACTTCACAACCTAAAAGAAGAAAAACCAAGACAAAATCAAATAATTAATTCTGAAGTTTCTCATTAATTGATTGAATGTATTTTTGGCTATACCGCATATACATTTGGATTTTGTCTTGAGCCAGTGCCATGGCACCCGGCCTATTGTTGACTAAATGCTCAGCAGTTTGTTGTTCTTTTAGTAGTTTTTGCAAGTCTTCCTTACTCTTAGATTCAAGCTGTGACAAAAGAAATTCAAATTCTCTTTCAAGCAAATCCTTGGTATCTGGATTTGCTGGCGGATCAGCACCTATGATCTCTTTTTTTGTAATTTTTCCAAATACTCTCTTATCAAGATCAGTCATTATAGAAGAATCTTCTAACGAGGTATAAATGCGATATGAATCCGTATAATTAGGCTGTACTTGATTTAGTAATCATGTTCCACAAAGTCAGAACCTAATGGAATGGTTGCGATAATGGTGCTTTTAGTGGTTTGAAACTTGATATTCTTTTCTGGAACAAACTGGTAGAATATTTCTTTGAGCAGCTGTTCTGTGAATAAAGACCAATTCATTCCCAATTCATGTTGGATGATGAAGTGATGCAATTCACCTTCTGTTCTATGGTCAGACTTCATCCCTGATGCTCGAATATAGTCCTCAAGTGTCTCAATACAACGTTTCAAATCATATTTTCCCTTTATGAAGAGAACAGTATCCTTTATCAAAGGAAGTACTGTTTTAATTATTTCATCAATGTCTTTTCCATCCATCTCTTCACCAAGTGAGGTTAGAATTCCTTTTGGAATTGGAATCATCCCTATTTTATCTCCATAGCGGTCCCACCGTACATACTTTTCAAGAATTTGTTTTACCAAAACATTTTGTGAGATATTTTTATGCATTGCTTCTGTTTCAAGTTCTTCAACAACTTTTGCTGGAAGTCGATAGGTAATACTACGCGTCTTTTCTTTTTTTGGAGTATGAGTTTGTCTGTTAACTGGAGCCAACTTTATTGACTATCAGTCCAAGTCTTGCTATATATGATGTTGTAATTATACTTGGAATTGAAAAGAAAGCTATTTTTTGTTAAAAAAGAACTCATCTTTTTCTTCGAGATCTTTGACATAGTCATCCATGTCCAGTTTGAATTCTTCTTCATCTGCATATGCTCTCTCTGCATGTTCGCTAATATCAAGTCCTGCATCTTCCACTTCAGGCGAAACCCGAACTCCTATCAAGAAGTCCAGCACTTTCATTATCAAGAAGGTGCCTCCAAAGCCTAATGCGCCAGCAACACCAACACCAAATGCTTGAATGGCAAGCTGTTCGGCATTTCCAAAGAGCAATCCGTTTGGCCCTGCCGGATTCACAGCCTGGCTTGCAAAGATACCTATTGCCAGAGCGCCAATTATACCTGCAGTTCCGTGTACAGAGCTTACATCTAGCGCATCATCAATCTTTAATTTTTCCTTGAATATTACAAGTGTAGAGTATGATGCAATACCAATGGCAATTCCTATGACAAAAGAATGTTCAACACTAACGAAGCCCGATGCAGGAGTAATTCCAGCCAGCCCTGCAATCGCACCATTGACTGCAGCCACAACAGAAGGTTTTCCTGATCTCATCCAAGAAAGACCTACCCAAATTAATGCAGATACCGATGATGCCATGTGAGTAACAATTACTGTATTTCCAGCAAGTGAACCAGAAGCTAAAGCACTACCTGCATTAAATCCAAACCAACCTAGCCACAGCAGAGATGACCCCACAACTGCTAATGGGATGCTGTGCGGAATCTCAATTGCGGGACCAAAGAATCTTCTTCTTCCTAGAACCAGTGCGGCAGCAAGTGCCCCCATACCAACACTAGTGTGAATAACAATTCCGCCTGCAAAGTCCACTACACCAATCTGAGCAAGCCAACCACCACCCCAGACCCAGTGGACAAGTGGATAGTAGATTAGAATAGACCAAGAGGCAATAAATATGATAAATGAACTAAATTTCATACGTTCAGCAATTGTGCCTGTCAAAAGTAACGGTGTGATTGCTGCAAACATAAGCTGGAATTTTACAAACAACACTCCTGGAATGGTAGGTGCATAATCTAGAGCCTCATCCCAAGGAACTCCTTTCAAAAATACCCAATCCATATTGCCCATAAGACCGCCTGTCTGATCAGGACCAAAAGACAAGCTAAATCCAAAAACAAACCACATTACACTAAGTAATGCCAAACCAAAGAAGATCTGCATAAAGACAGAAACTGCATTCTTTTTTCTCAAGAGGCCAGACTCAAACAAGCCGAGTGCAGGAATCATCAAAAGTACCAAGCTTCCTGCTACAAGCATCCACGCTGTATCACCTGTATCTATAGCCACGTAAAATCTGATTTTCTAAAACTAAATAATAATAACGAAATTTGATAGTATTTTGATTATCACATGATTATCGAAAAATGAAACTGTTATTTGTGAAAAATCTTGAAAATTCTTCAAATGTTAAGAATTGAAGCTCTCTTGGGAAATAATGATGTGATGGCAATCAGCGAAGCACTAAAGAGAATCCAAATTGGTGGTTTGACAGTTGCAAAAGTAAGAGGCAGGGGTAAAAGACCTCCTCCAGAGATTCATGCTTCAAAAGGAAGTGAGATATTTCAACCTCAATTCAGCGAGAAGTACATTATTGTAGCAATTATTCCTGAAAACAAGGAAGACGAGGTAATTAGCATCATAAAAGAGAGGGGCTCTGTTGGAAAAATCTTTGTATCCCCCATATTGAGGGCAATAGATATTTCAACAGGTTCTGAAGGTGAAGAGGTAATCTAGCTAAAAGTCCCTAAAGTTGTTTCCATAAACAATAGTTTCATGTTTTAATTGCTTTTCAAAGGTAGGTAGATAACCCATTATGCAATGGTTTACAAAATCACTAAAAGACTTTATTCTATAGTCAGTTTGTAGTTTTTCTTCATTTTCATCATATATCCTTTCGAGTTTGATTAGAGTAAATTTTTGTAGTGGAACCAGTCTGCTTCTCTTAATCTTTGGTTTCGGTGGAAAATGAAAGTCCTCTTCATTTTCAATATCATGTTGTGCTTCTAATGTTTCCAGATCAACAACCTCTTCCATCTCCGAAATGAAAATTTTACCGCCTTGACTAGAAGAGAATCCAGATTTGGTTGAAATCAAATTAATTACTTGTCTAGCATCCTTTTCGGAAACAACAAGCTCGATTTTGGATAAAGGGATTGTTCTTAGTCCTGTTGAGCCGACTTTTGATGCGGTTTGTTTGTCAAAAATATTACTGTCTTCAAGGTTTCGTTTATCTATAATAGAATAGCCCATGCTTGAGAGGTGACTAGCGATAATTGGATAGCTGGATCTTTTGATTATTGCCTCAATCTTCTTCATGCGAAAATTTTTCTATGTAGTTATTTATTAGCCTAGCTGATGGTTTGTTGAAAAATACTAAATTTTTGTAAACAAACGTAATAATGAGTGCATTGCAAACATAGGTTTTATTTTTTCAAAAATACAAACCAGTCTATGAAAAGTCAAATTACCATCCTAATTGCAGTTGCAGCACTTGGCAGTATCGCTGTGCCATCGCTTGTCGATATAGCGTTTGCACAGTACATGGGAAATGTAGGTGACCAAGGACAAACCGGAGCTTATACCTTAGAAGAGGCACTTGAAATTCAACGAAGAAGAATTGAGGCAGCAGAGGCAAACCCCGCATCTGGTTCAG
>JAGQHF010000239.1 GCA_020431985.1 Nitrosarchaeum sp.
CATTCTTCAATCAATCAAGGGAAAACTTGATGAAAAACTGATCAAACTTACCGTCGATGTAATAATGAAAACAAAGTGGTCGCAGAATGTCGAGAGGGATCTATACAAGATAAATGTTGAAAAGATCCCCGACCGATCAGTTGACAGTGTATTACTAGGCAGTCATATTGGACAAATTTATCAGATATCGTTAGATTTTGCAAAAAAAATGAACATAGAGTTAAAGCCAATTCAAAAGGACATACTAAGAGAGATGATATTTTTTCTTGTAGTAATAAGAACAGAAAGAAGCAAACATCGTAATCCTTAATTTTCTAACAAAAAACATTCATTGACATGAAACAGTGCAAATTATGTGGATCTCCATTAGGAAAGGAGCCAAACTTGCAAGAGCTTGAATCCCATTGGAAAAAGCATCACAGTTGGCATTGGGAGAAAAACAAGGAAATGTCCGCAGACGATGCAATTTTAAAAAAGAGATAAGTTAATGACGTCTTGGAATAGCGATCGTTTATAGCATGCCTAGACCGCTATGCGAAGGCGTCAAAAATTCATAAGATTCCAAATTATAAATTAGAGATCAGAGAAAAATTGAACATTTGTTTGGCATCGGATGAAAAATAAAACTAATTTTAAGAAATCTAATCACGTGTTTTATCAATTTTGTAGCGAATAGAATGTTATGCGAGGTAAGACAAATTGAATGAGGACTTTGCAGAGTATACAAAATGTACCTCCTGTAATCAAGCATTGTTGTACTGTGATTGCAATTGTCCTTACTGTGGAAAAAGAGAAGGGTGTGACTGCGAGCTAAGACCAATAGCAACCATACCCTAGTTCTTTTTGAGAAATATCGAGCAATCAAAACCCAGACAAAATTTCACAAATTATGACTCTAGTTTTTGCAAGAGATGGGCTTTCATCGTTGCATCGTATCATGAAATTTCGGCTTTTTCATCACATAACAGCGATTAGTGGCCCTCATCATTTTTGGCCATAATTTTAAATCAGATCAACGTTGTCCGTCATGATGAATCCCGAGATTTTAAAAAACCCATTGCGGTTTTCAACTCTGAAAAGGAATATCAGAGATAAAAATCATAGAATGGTTTAATGGCACATGGTAAAATAGAGAAGTATAGCACCACGAAAATTTTTCATATACAAGGCTGATGGAAGTAGAGTCCCATTCAATGAAAACAAAATTCTCAGCACTTGTGTAAGAGCAGGTGCTAGTAGAGATACGGCTAAAAAAATTCTGAAAAGAGTTAGATCTGAAGTATACAGAGACATGACCTCTAGGGATGTTTACAAAAAAGTCATTCAGGCAATATCCAAAGAAAAAAATCTCAGAGGCTTACAACACAGATACCAATTAAAAGAATCCATCATGAAGTTGGGGCCCGCCGGTTTTGCCTTTGAAAACTATGTTGCTGCTCTTTTAGAGTACTATGGGTATCGACCATACAAAATAAGAGCCAAAGTAAGTGGGACTTGTATCTCACATGAAATAGATGTGATAGGAATTAAAGACAATAAAGAATACATGATTGAATGCAAATACCATGCAAGTAGAGGAATTTACACAGGACTGAAAGTGTCATTGTACATTCATGCAAGATTTATCGACACAAAACCTAGATTTTCAGGAGAGATTATTTTTTGTAATACCAAAGTATCTAACAATGCAAAAAAATACGCACAATGCATAGGACAGCAAATTTTTTCTTGGAGATATCCGCCATCAAATAGCCTGGAAACAATAATTGAGAAAAATAATCTATATCCAGTTACTATTCTTGGATTGTCACAAAATGAGCTGCGTATGTTTTCAGAATCAAATTTCATGATTGCAAAAGACCTTTTAGAACATGATAAATCCCATATAGCAAAAATTACTGGTATTTCAGAAAAGCGAATACATAATTTACAAAAATTAGTTGAGAAGATTCTCTACCCACACCAGACATCCGAAATTTAAGATATTAATCTAAGGGATTCACAAGAGCTCTCATGTCTTTTGATATTCAATGGTACAACAACTTTTATGGAATTTCATGGGCATATGAAAAGGACAGGTTAGTGGTTTCTACTGTTTTTGAAGACAAAAAGGAATCAATGGAATTGGCAATAGAAGTAGACAAGTGGAGTGACAAGTTCACAAGATTGACAATAATTGAGAAAAACAATGGGGAATACGCCATATGTTGTTATCAAGATCCACAAATTTCGAAGGGAAAAAATGTTGGATTATACAGAAGTGGCATGCCTCAAGCAGGCGGTTATGAGCATGCCAAGGCAATGATTGAGGAAAAATCCCCATTATTACAAATAGCATATGCCGCAGATGTGCGAGATATGAACACTTACGAGCAGATATCCCGTCTTGTTCCGTTGCGAAAATGCAGAATAATTTCAGAAAACCAATTAAAAAAGCAGGAATTCTACTATGAAAAGAATGCAGAAAATGCTCACAAGTGATGTCTTATCAATTCCTGTATGAACTGAATTCAGAAACCTGGAAAATAGTACAGAATGGATCATGATGAACCTTAAATCTGATGATTGTGTATACCGTGCGAGGTCAAGGCCTAAACCCATAAAGGATAGTGGTTTGTGCGTTACGTCCTATCGTGCAAATAAAAAAAGGCTTTGAATCTCTTAATCGTAAAAAAGAGATAACCGTGTCATAAAAATGAGTGAATCAAATCGGATGTTTTGAACCATCCATATGGTTTGTGGTGTAACATTAGACTGATGGAATAGAAAGGATCACAAATCTGCGCAGGATGACATATTGCAGGAAAAGACTGATGCCAGGAACAACCTTGAGAAATCATACAGGCTGTAAGTCAAGGACTATATCTATGCATTCCAGTTTGATTCAGAAATCAAGATAACATGGAATTTAGCAATGGCAAACTACGAGGCAATAGCGCGATAGAATGATGATACAATCATGTCTTTTCTAGTATGATTTGATAGGAATTTCTTTTAATGCATAAGAACAAGTTTGTGGTGTGATTGACTTTTACAAGTACCTAAAATGTCCTGCCTGCAGGGATTTTGGACTGTATTGTCTTACCCACAGAAAAGAAATCGAATCAATTCTTGAAAAAACGAATTCCCAGAAAACATCAGAAGCATTTTTCAATGGCAGTTATTGGTTTCATATTGTATGAAGTATTTTACAGCACTAGTTTTGGCAGGAATTGTAGGTCTTGCAGTATCAATCGGATTCATCCCAAACTCTTATGCAATCACACTTGGTATGTCATCTGAGAAAATACTAGAGACACAAGAAATTGTGCTTCTAGGACACGTTGATTCAGTCAAGAC
>JAGQHF010000048.1 GCA_020431985.1 Nitrosarchaeum sp.
GTTTAATTTATAAAGATGATTTTGTTTTATATGCCATGTAAACTTCTGCATAGCTTGTGGAATTATGGGTCATGCAATCCAGTGTGCAGTTCCACAAAATAAATTCTTTTGTCTTTGGGTCACGAATGATTCTGAATTTCATTTGTTCTTTATTTAGTTATTCGCAGGTTAATTTCCATTCTGCACCACCTGCTGTGCGAAATAATACCGTTTCAATTGTGCCATAACTTATTTCATCAGGTCTTAGCAGATTTATATATTGCAACATGAACAAGCGGAAACCGTAATAATTGAATTTTACATAGGAAGAACCCTGACCGTTCACATAGTAGATAGTTTCTTCACCATCTTTTCTTGTTGTGACATCAAGGGTCTGAAATGTGATGGAACAACCTTCATAGTAAAGTCTAATCATTTCTGTTGGTTCGCCATCAAGCTTTTCTTTGCTTAAGTAGAGATCATCCATTTTGGGAAAAGGTTTTAGTTAATTAAAAATTTTATGATGCACGTTTCCGTCTTCCCTGAATTAATTTGCTTTCATTCAAAGCAAGGTGTCTTTCAGGTGCGGATATAATGTGATTGATTAAAAAGTTTCTGATTCGATTTCTTGTTCTCTGACCTTTCCTGCTGTTGTTGATTAACATGGAAAGATAAACAGGGTGAATGTCATTCTTCTTTGCAATGAATTCTTTCTTCAGTCCGGTCATGGATATAAGGCGTGTCAGTGACAGGTCTTTCAATTCATCGGGTTCGGTGATAACTTCTTCGATATGTGATGGTTTCAGGTTCATGGTTATGCTTCAGCTTCTTTTTTTGAAATTGTGTCTAAGTATTCATCAAGGACGTGGACAACTTTGGAAATAACGTCAGTTTCTTTTATGTCAAATCTTGTTGACTTCACTGCGTTAAAAAATACTTTACGCATAAGTTTCGGATGTTCATAGATGACAGGATTTAAATCAATACCCATTGAAAGAGCAACTTTAATTTTTGACAGTATTCTTTCTTTAGTTTCAGGACTTCCCTTATACTTTCCATTGACAACTTCATTCAGAGTAGCACGAGGGACTTTAGTTATGGCAGATAAGTCGGAATATGAAAACCCTTTTTCTTTGATAAGTAGTTTGTAATCCATCAAAAATTGAGTGTTTAATTAGTTTTAAACAAAATGGCAGAAATATCTGACATTGTCAATACATAATATTCGGATATATCTGCCTTTTTGAAAATTCGTTTATAACGGATAAAATCACCTTGACTGGTAAAAACTATTTAGTAACTTTGTCGAACAATCTCGAACAATCTCGAACAAGTTTGAGACTTCTTTAAACTCACTTCTAAACTGTCAAAATGGATGATTTTCCGAAAAGGTTAAGGAAGCTGAGGGGTAATCTTTCACAACGTAAATTTGCCGAACTGATTGGAGTGACACACCAAAGGGTGTCAGATTATGAAAAAGGCAAGGTTCAACCGACACTTGAATTCTTTGAATTAATTGAAAAAAATTTAAAGTTAAACCTTAACTGGCTTGTCAACGGTAAGGGTGAAATATACTTTGAAAACACTTCTGATGTAGTAAAAGAACCCGGTTCAAAATATGCCACAGGAAAGACAAGAGATGTCCCATTGGTTGGTGAAGTTGAATGCGGGATTCCGCTTTATTCTTGGAATGGATTCGGGAAGGATTATGTTCCTGTTGCTGATGTCAGTCACTTCAATACTCCATTCCTATTAAAAGCCAAAGGTGAATCCATGTATCCATACATTAGACCGGGTGATCTTCTTTTATGTGCGGATGAACCACAGAGGATAAAAGATAAAAGCATTGTTGTGGTCAGCTTCAAGACTGAACCTGAATCAGCTGAAGCGAATGCAAAACTGATTTCATACCCTGATAAGAACAGGGTCATGCTGTATTCAATTAATTCAAATTTTAAACCATCATTTCATAAACTAAGTGAGATATATAAAATTTATAAAGTCGTTAAAATAATAAGAGAGGTGAAATGAAAAAATTAATTTTAATTTTCTTTATTTTTCTTGCAGGTTGCAGTACAGCTATTAAAGATTATGAAAGCGGATATGGTGTGGAAAGCACTTATGATGAATTTGAAAAAACCACAAGGACAGCATTGCACAGCAATGTACTTGATGGTGGACATGCAACCCTTTCTTCAGTTCAGGCATCTGCTATGAATATAATTCAATATAAAAAACCTGACACAACAATCTATCAACTGCAATATATCTACGTTGCTGATGAATGGCTTTTTATTGGCGAAGACAATTCACTTTCATTATTGGTGGATGGTGAAAAATATGACTTCAGTGCTTATGATAATTTTAGGGAAACTATTGACTATATGGGTGGCGTGAAAATACGTGAATATGTTTATTATCCTGTTTCAAAAGATATGCTTGAAAAAATTGCTAATGCCAAAATAGTTAAAGTGAAAGTATCAGGAAGACAGTATTATGTTCAGTCACAATTCAACAAATCCAACTTTAAAAACTTCAAAAAGTTTTTAGCACAACACGGTAAATAACCCCATCTAAATATTTTTCCATTTCCTTGACCCGTTCCGATTAATTTCGGGACGGGTTTTTTATTTTCCAACCAGTAAGAATCATTACGGGTAAAAATGATTACCAGTAATGACAACTGCTTTAGATAGCCATTATAGTTTTTTTAATTTTGAATAAAAGTTAAAAAACATTTCAATCCACAATGGCAAAATCCAAAACAAAAAAGACAGCTGAACTTGAAGACCTTCAGGTCTTGATGATCTCTATTGTTGGCAAAGGTGCGAACAAAAAGAAGATAGTTTACAAATCAAAAGACAAGAAGGAAGGCAATATTGAAAAGCTTGTCAAGGTCAAGTTTGATAATGAAAAAGGAATTGCTTATGGCATAGTTTATTCACCCGATGAAATTGATGCACACGATGAATGGGCTTCAGCTGATACAATCGAAAAAGCATGTCATGAATTCATGAAGCGTTCAAACATGAAAGCAATTGACACTGACCATTCACTTGAAATTGCAGACGGGTGCTTCATAGTTGAATCGTGGATTGTTAAAGAAGGTGATTCTTTATTCCCTGAAGATGTCGGTGCATGGGCTATTGCAATCAAGATAGA
>JAGQHF010000240.1 GCA_020431985.1 Nitrosarchaeum sp.
CCCTTGACCATTGGATTAGAAGTCCAACACTCTATCCATGCTGAGCTATAGGCCCAAAAAATTGGAAAATAATTACCATTTTAAGGGTTTACAACCACTTTTTCTGATAATTTTCTCTCTCCATCTTGAACAAAAATTGCTGTGCATATCCAGCATATTTTCCAAAATGATCTATAATCTTTTCATGCATTAATTGATATTGTCTATCTGTTATTGTCTTTGTTTCAAATTTAAATTCGTCCATGTAATATTTTTGCAGAATTCTGATCATCCACCTATCCAATGGAAAAGCTTCAAGTTTTTCTAATGAAAATAACAATATGCAGTCGGCTACCTTGTTTCCTATTCCTGTAACCTCTTGGATTGCATACTTTGCTTCTAGATAGTCACTTTTCTTCAAATATTCGAAGTCTAACTCTCCACTCTGTATTATTTTTGACGCCTCATGTACAAATTTTGCTCTATATCCCAAACCACATGTTTTTATCTCTTCGATTGTTGCTTTTGCAATTGCTTTTGGCTCAGGAAATAAATGGAATTCTTTTTCATTCCAACTTACTCTATCTCCAAATTTTTCTGATAGCCTTTCAAGATTTGTTTTTATTTTTTGAATATTGGAGTTTGCCGATACAATAAATGAAATCAGGCATTGAAATGGATCCTGTCTGACTATTCTCAATCCTGGATACTTTTCTATTGCAAATCTAACAGTCTTGTCTTTGGATATTGTTTTTAGTATGTGTTCGATTCTATCATTTTTTCTAAAAAAATCAATCTCTTTATTTTGGTATGATTCCACATCTGCATTTTCATTGATCTTTAAAATGTCTTGACCGTTTAGACCGTACCATACACCATCATATTTTTTCCATAAAAATACCTGTCCACTGTTTATTGTAATTTCTGTGTTAATCTTATTACTTCTGAGCATTTCATATGGTAACGGTCTCATTTACATTTGGTGCATATGCTTCTAGACCAAATTTTTCATGAATTTCTTGTGCAAATTTACTACAGGACTCTGCGTCTCCATGAACTGTCAAGACTTTGGGGTTCCCTTTAATTCTCTTTATTAACTCGAACAGTTCACTTCGATCTGAATGTCCGGAAAACTCAAACTGTTTTACCTCTGCCGATACATTGAGATCTTTCCCTCTTGATGAAACTTTACCTGTTTCTAAAAGTTTCCTACCTGGGGTTCCCTCGCCCTGATATGAAACCAACGCAATTCCATTTTTGTCATCAAATGCTAACTGTTGCAAATAGTACACTGCATTTCCTCCTACAAGCATTCCTGCTGGTGAAATAACTGCGCAAGGCTCTTCCATCACACGCTTTCTTTCTTTATGTTCTCTAACTGAAATTGCACTATTGATGGCGTTAGCAAAAGTCTGTGGATCTCTTAAATATTCTGGATACCTAAACATTATTTCATTTACTTTTAGTGCCATACCATCCATGATTATTCTGTGTTTAAAATTTGCATTTTTCAGTATGCATGCAATTTCTTGTGATCGTTCTACTGAAAATGATGGAATAAAGAGTGTTCCTTTCCTGTCCATTACCTCATTTGCAAATTCAACCAATTGTTTTTCTGATTCCTTTCTTGGAGTCTGATCTGTTTGAGAGTATGTACTTTCAGTTATCAACATATCAATGTCACCCACATCCAAATCTGCCTCACGTAACATTCTTGAACCATGAATTTTGATGTCTCCTGTGTAGAACAATCTCTTCTTTTCTGATTCTACCAATACCGTACTGCCGCCTATAACATGACCTGATTCTCTAAGCTCAAACGTAGCGTTTCCTTTAGTGATTTTTTGTTTAAACCCAATCTCCTTGGTATTCCTTATCATGCTATTTAGTTCTGGAATGTCAAACGGGTGAGCATTTTTTTCGATCTTTAACATGTCCTCGATTAAAAGCTTGGATAAATCTAAAGTTGGAGGGGTTGCATACACTTCTGTACTGCCACTGACAAAAAGGGATGGAACGTTTCCTGAATGATCAAGATGAGCATGAGTTATAACAATGGCATCCAAATCTCTTGGTTTGACATGTAATGGATATTGTGGAGGGGTTCCTCTTTTTCCGAACAAAACTCCATAATCTAGTAGAATCTTTGTCCCTTGACAATTCACCAAAAATCCTGATCGACCAACTTCATTTGCGGCTCCTAAAACTTTTACATCCAAGGAATAAAATGAATTTGTGTCGACGTTAAAACCTTCTCAAATACTATCTAGATAATTATGTCAGATGGAGAATCTACAAAAGCTTTAATTAGTGTAAGCTAAGATTCGATCACTATGGGAAGAAGCTTCCAAGAATGGTTAAATCAACAAGATCAAAGCGTCGTTGCTAAAACACGTGCAGGTGACGAAGCAAACAAACCACTTCTTAACCAACTTAACTGGATTTGGGTAA
>JAGQHF010000049.1 GCA_020431985.1 Nitrosarchaeum sp.
ACTGCAGATGCTTCCTGTAGAATCTTTTCAGTTTCTTCACTGGAAATGTCAGACTCCATGCTAAATGAGTCTCCTGCGAGTGAATCCATCATTAGTCCGTTTAGCGTCTGAGTCATGCTATTCAATTCAGAGTCTGCTTCTGGCATAAATCTGCCTAGTGATGACTTTAATCCCTTCATTGTAGACATCGCTGGGCCAATTGCTACCATTGCATCGCCTAGATCATGAATAGTTGTCAGCCTTAGTTGCACTTGTTCTAATGACATTCTTGCGTTGCCGAGCATCTTCGTAACTTTACGAATTTCTGCTAATTCGTTTGACAAAACCCTACTTGTACCTGTATCATGTTGTTGCATTGCAGTCACGACACGTTTGAAGAGTTGCGCATCTCTTTCGTGCAGTTTTCCTAGCATAGAGTCCATCTTGGATATTTGGACCTGTAGCTTGTTGACTGCGGTCTGAATTCGTGGCTTTAATGCGCCTTGAGGCTTTACAGCTTCGCGGAGTTTGCCAGTTACGCTTTGGGTCTCTTGACGAGCCCAAGTCTTGTCGAAGTTTGGCATGGTAGGTAGTTTAGAAAAAAGGTCTTAATGGCCAGTGTATATTTAGATCAACTTTAGGCTAAATTTAGCTAACAAACTATTATTCCAGACATTCCCAAGGGCAGCATGTCAAGAGTTGTCGTGTTTGATTCGGGGCTGGGATCTCTATCCATAATCAGGGAGATGCAAAAGGTTGGAAAATATGAGATAATCTACTTTGGGGATCAAGAAAGCTTTCCATACGGAAAAAAGTCAAAAAAACAGCTTGCAAAAATCATCAAAGATTCAATTGAAAAGTTGAGAGAAGAGTTCTCGCCAGACCTGATAGTCATGGGATCAAACACTCCAACAATCATGCTAGACATCAAGGACGGAGACGTCATTGGCGTAAGACCGCCCATACTTTATGCGGCAAACATCTCAAAGACAAAAAACATAGGAATACTTGGAACAGAGTCTGCGGTACAAAGCAGAGAGCTGTCAGAATACATCAAGAAACTAAATCTTGATTCTGACATCAATGTTCACAAGATAAATGGCTCGCAGTTAGTCGGTCTTGTAGAATCTGGCAAGTTCCTAACAAACATCCCGCTTTGCAGAAAAAATATTCAAGAGATATTGTCTTCAGTTATAGAGGAGAAGGGAATTGATACCATAACGTTATCAAGTACCCACTTGCCGTTTTTGAGAAAGATTATGGAAAAGAAATTCCCTTCAGTTAAGTTTGTTGATCCTGCCAAAACGGTTGCAGAGAAAATTAGCAAAACAATCAAAAGCGAATCAAAAAGCCAATTGAAGATCTTTGCATCAGGTGATATCAGTAAGTTTCAGCAGAACCTTTCCATGTTAGGTATACAAAACAAGGTCAGACCTTTGTCGATTTGACCTTGGCCTTTCGGTATCCGTGACTGAACTCCTTGTCATAAAGTCTAGAGTACTCGTATGTTTTTGGATCAATTACATCACTTATTATTACAATTGCAGTACGAGTTATCATAGCATCACGAACCTTTTGTGCAATATCTTTTAGTGTTGATTTTATTATCTTTTGATCATCCCAGCTTGCACGATACACTACTGCGACAGGTGTGGTTTTTTTGTAACCGCCCTTGATTGCCTCATCTACAAGCTTTGGCAGAAGATGAACGCTCAGGTAGAAGATTAGAGTAGCTTTATGCTTTGCAAGCTCTGATATTTTCTCCCTTGTTGGAACTTTGGTTCGTGATTCGGCTCTTGTGATGATTATTGTCTGGGTAACGCCAGGAAGTGTGAGCTGCGTTCCAAGTGCGGCAGCTGACGCCAAAAACGCTGTTACTCCTGGAACAACCACCGACTTTATTCCATTTTTTTCCAGATTGTCTATCTGCTCTTTAATTGCTCCATAGATTGAAGGATCACCATCATGTAGCCTTACAACAAGTTTGCCCTGTTTGGCATTTTTGTATAAAAGATCAAAGATCTCCTCTCGTACCAACTTTGCAGCGTCATGCAGCTTTCCTTTCTTACATAGTTTAAGAATAGGCTCCGGAATAAGAGAACCGGAATATACCACAACATCTGCCTTTTGAATGAGTTTTTTGGCCTTGACTGTAATCAAGTCTGGATCTCCAGGTCCACACCCAACAAAAAATACCTCAGACACGCTTTACCACCAAAATTGAAAAGTATTTTGTAGTTAACGTATCGTCATTTACCTCGCCGAGCTTCATTTTTCTTATTACCTCATTTTCTGTGCCAAGATCCTGGCCTATTGCAAATATAGAGTCATTTGGAAATCCAGACTCTTTCAACAGTTTAATTACCTGATCAAAATACCTGCCGTCTTTGAGAAATACCATGGTTTCGGAATTTTTTGCAATCTCTTTTACGGTAGTGAGGTCATAACATGATGGGATTATAGAGACTTTTTCAGAGCCTTCTGCTATGCTGACTCCTACTTTGGATGCAAAAGTAAACATGGAGACTATGCCAGGGATAACGCTAATTTTTACATCAGGAAACTTTTCCTCAATCTCTCTGTGCATGTATATCCAAGTGCTGTAAAGATACGGATCACCGACAGTTAGATAGACTACATTGTTTCCAGCCAGAACCTTTTCAGCCATGATCTTTGCATTTTTCTTCCAAGTTTCAACAAGAACATCTTTGTCCTTGGTCATTGGAAAGACCAGTTTAACAATCTCCTGATTTTTTGATTTGTCAATCAGCGATGACACAACAGACAATGCGATGCTTGGTCTGTCTTCTTTTGATGCAGGACACATGATTACATCTGCACTTTGGATTGCCTTTACTGCCTTTACAGTTAGAAGATCTGGGTCTCCAGGCCCCACTCCAATTCCAACAAGCTCCGGCATGAACTGTATAGTTTTATTCCCAATTAAAAAGCTAGATTATCTTTTGGTGGCAGAGATTATTGTTACTGGATTTCTAGCAAGCATCATAGTTCCAGTGGATGTTTTTCTGCTTTTGGATATAGTTACCTGAGTAATGTCTACGGAATCAAAGTCAAGTTCGTCCAATACTTTCAAGACAGAATAGAGAGTCTCTATCAAAATAATTCCAATTACAATTCTACCACCAGAGCGCAGCTTTCTATTGCATATCTTTACAATATCCTGCGTATCACCTCCAGTGCCTCCAATGAAAATGGCATCTGCCTGTTCTAGATCTGGAATTTTTTCCTTGGCATCGCCATAAATCACCTCAACGTTGGTAACTCCAAACTTTGCCAAGTTTTTCTTTGTAAGGTCTACTGCGTTAGAGTCATGATCAACTGCCAATACCTTGCCGGAATTTTCCACCTGTAAGGCAGCTTCAATTGAGATTGAGCCACTTCCGCACCCAATGTCATAAACTATCTGACCCGGACTAAGTCTTGCTTTGCTAATCTGGACAACACGTACCTCCTCTTTTGTGATTGGGACCTTTTCTGTTCGCTCAAAGTATTCGTCAGGTATTCCAGGAGTTTTAAAATTCCACATAGTACCACAGGTTATGGTAGTGGGGATGGAATTCCCGTGACAGCAGTGCTTCCATGAAGCAGTGTATTAGTCAGGACCCAGATAAACAAGTAGATGAAGATATAGCTGCCAATTCCCTGAGTTACAATCTTCTTTCTATCAGAGGACGGCAGTTGCATCTTCATGCCTTTTGCAATTATTACGGTTACAATAAAGACGATGATCATAAATCCAATTGATGTCCACCTCTTCTCTTCCATGTCAACTATGCCATCAAAGAGAAACGTCGCCATGGCGCCAGCAGCTACTGCAAACCCGACTCGCAACCAAAATAGCAGATTAAGTTTTTTGTCCTTGTCGCTCTTTTCTGCATCATTTGTTTGTGGTTCTGAAGGCGGAGAACTTGGCTTCGATTCTACTGGTTCAGTTTCTGGAATCTTGCCCTCCTCGACTGGTGGCTCCTTGACCGGTTTAGGCTCAGGTCCAGGTGTGGGGCTTGATTTTTTCTTTTTAAATTTAGCCAAGTGAATTTCTAGCGAATCTCAAACAAGCCTCGTTTAAAATCTTTGGTCAGTCATTTGACGTCTGGTACAGGAACAGTATAATTTCAGTCACGGAGAAGTCAGTATATGCCACTTGCTGGAATTGAGCTGCGCTATCTGGTGGACCAGATAACAAATGAGGTCCAAGACTACTATGTCAGCAATATTTATGGCATTACAAAAGACAGCATCCTATTCAAGCTACACCATACCGAAAAACCAGACATATTCATGATGATCTCAACATTTGGCGTGTGGCTAACATCAGTAAAGATAGACCAGATGGAGCCAAACAGACTGCAAAAAAGGCTAAGAAACGATCTGCTAAGATTGAAACTGAAGAAGATTGAGCAAATTGGCTCAGAGAGAGTGGCTTATTTCACATTTGCAGGATTTGATAAGGAATTTGTAATTGTAGGGGAGTTTTTTGGAGACGGTAACATCCTGCTTTGTAACAATGAGATGAAGATTCTTGCGCTACAGCACTCAATAGATGTAAGACACAGAAAGCTTGGCATAGGCCTCCAGTATGTAGAACCGCCAAAAACAGGATTGGATGTTTTCAACATCAAGGAATCAGATTTTAATGAGTTTAAGACCTCGGAGCTTGCAGGTGCAAAGTGGATTGGAAGGACACTTGGACTACCCAAAAAATATGTTGAGGGAATTTTTGCAAATGCAAAGATAGATCCAAAAAAACCAGGTAATACGTTTACAGATGATGAGGCAAGAAAGATCTTTGAGACAACCAGAGAAATCGTAACAAATGTTGTTACAGGAAAACATGAGCCAGTGATAATCAGAAATGAAAAGACAGAGGTCATGCCGGTCAACTTGGAAAACACCGAGGAAGGTGTCACACCTGTTGATAGTTTCATCAAAGGGCTTGATATCGTATTTACGGAAAATTTAGTAGAGAAGGGAAAATCAATTCAGACAAGCGGTTCTACAAAGAAAATAAAAGAGTTGGAAAACCAGCTTGCAGAACAAGAAAAGGCCATTGAAACAGTAAAGGAAAAATCAAGTGCAATAACAAAAGTTGCAAACTCACTATTTGAGATGGTGGCAAGTGGTATCATCTCAATCGAGGATGCAAAGGCGCAGGACGTACTGCAGAAACTTAATGCAAAACTCGCTACAGAAAAAGGAATCTCACTAATCACGGTACAAGAGCAAAAAATTCAGATAAATCCCAAAGCGCCACTTCAGTCTATTGCGTCTGTATTGTTTAATGAGGCAAAACGACAGTCAGGTGCTATAAAATCAATTGAGCAGATTAAAGAAAATACCGTAAAGAAGCTGGAAAAACTGCAGAACAAAACAGAGGCAGAAAAGAGCGCGATAGTTGTATCAGACATCAGAAAGAAGAGCTGGTATGAGAGATACAGGTGGTTTTTCACATCAGACGGATTGCTGGCAGTTGGTGGCAGAGATGCTGCATCAAACTCTGCAGTTGTAAGGAAACATCTTGGCAAAAACGACAGAATATTCCACGGCGAGATTCATGGTTCACCATTTTTCATACTAAAGGATGCAGAGAATGCTCCGATATCAAGCATGAACGAGGTAGCACATGCAACGGCATGCTTCAGCAGGGCATGGCGAGAAGGCATGCATGGGTTAAAGACATTCTGGGTAAACCCAGACCAGGTCAAAAAATCAGCTCCTAGCGGACAGTTTCTTCCAAAGGGTTCCTTTACAATAGAGGGTAAACGAAACTTTATCGGAGTTCCGTCGCTAAAGCTTGCTGTGGGAATCATGCCCCAAGAGGAAGGCTATGTTTTGACATGTGGGCCGCCAGATCCAATAAAGAGAGACTCTGTATGCTATGCCATAATTGAACCGCACGGATCTGAAATGGTCGAGGTTGCAAAGAAGATAAAGATGGAATTCTCAAAGATTAGAGAGGAGATCTCTAAAAATATCACGCTAGATGATTTCGTCAGAGTTCTCCCGGCAGGTCAGAGTCAGATAAAAGAAGTCGCACTTGGGGATGCCGCAATCTAAATTCATCATAGATGCAATGCTTGGTAATGTAGCAAAAAAGCTAAGACTGTTGGGATATGATTCGAAATACTTTGCTGACATTGATGACAACAAGCTTGTAGATATTGCAAGAAAAGAAGACAGAATCATAATCTCAAGAGATGTTGAACTCTCAAGAAGGGCCAAGAAAATCGGATTAGATGTCATACTTGTCACAAGCCAAGACGAAGTTGAGATGTTTAGAGATATTGTAATTCATGCAAACTTGGAAATATCAAAAATAAATGGAGACGATGCAAGATGTCCCAAGTGCAACTATATCACCACACTTACAGACAAGAGAACAATCAAAGAAAAAATTCCAGAGAAAGTTTACCAGGTTAACGACAAGTTCTGGATATGTGATAACTGCAATCAGGTATATTGGGAAGGGACACACATAGAAAATCTACAGGAGTTTGTGAATAAAATAAATGAAACAACATAACATAACAGAAAAAGATGGAGAGATTCTTGTAAAGAAGGCAAGAAGCATAGTGACAGAATATCTTCGTACTCTGAAAAAACCAGAGACCGAGAAAAGTTTTGAGGAAAAATTCTCGTTTAATGCAGGCGTGTTTGTAACATTAAACAATCCAATGGGTCTGAGGGGCTGCATAGGTCTTCCTCTACCTAACAAGAAGCTGTTCAAAGCACTAGAAGACGCTGCAATCTCAGCTGCAACAGACGATCCAAGATTTTCACCAGTAAAATTTGACGAATTGGAATCGATAACATTTGAGGTAACAGTCCTGACTCCGCCTGAAATAATTTCAGTGGAAAAACCAGAGCAGTATTTGTCTGAGATAAAGGTAGGAAGAGATGGATTGATTGTCAGAAATGGTTTCAATGCAGGTCTTTTGCTGCCCCAGGTTCCGATAGAGTATGGCTGGAGCGAGAAAGAGTTTCTAGAGCACACCTGTGAGAAGGCAGGATTGTCAAGAGACTATTGGAAGAATCCAGAGACACAAATAGAGAGATTCAGAGGAATAGTATTCAAAGAAGAAAAGCCAAGTGGAAGCGTCATTAAAGAAGAGTTACAGGATTAGGCGATTCAGTATCAAGCAAGATTTGTTGTCCTGTATGAAATGAGGAAAACTCTTCATCAGATACCACGACCAGTGGAATATCTGCAAGTGCACAGCCGGTTGCAACTGTAAGATCTGCCTTTTGGCAGATCATTGCAAGAGGGGCAGAGTTGTTTGATTTTATCGAGTAGATTGTGTACGCCCCCACACTGCTTCCAACACCGGAAGGAAAGACAAGAATTGAATCCTTTATTGACTGGCCGTAAAGCTCGTGGTTTTTGTCTGTTATTTTTCCGGTCTTTTTGTCTACAGTACCAAGAAAGTTTATCGAGTCATTTGACTTTAGAACCGTACCCTGTGTTTTTCCCTTGACTAGGATTTTTCTCATCGTGTTTCATCTTCGATTATTTGCGATAGTGGCTTTAGATTCACATCAACGCCGTTAGAATTTTTCAGATAAAATGCTCCCTTGATGCTGTTTGTGGTTACTGCATCAACATCATCCTTGCAGATTAATGGTGTAAGGCATGTACAACAATCAGAGAGAATCTCACAGCCTGCCCTTTCAAGCTCGTTTGTGTATCCTATCTTTCGTGCTTGTTCCTTGACGGCTCGTGGACAAAATATCATGCAGCGTTTCTTAAATGAGCGGCCCTTTAGTTTGTGTACAAGATCAGACATTTCCTCCAGCCCAAGCTGTGGGCTGCCAAGTGTTATCAGGTCTCCCTTCTCTGCAGTATTTAGCTCATCATGAACATTCTGCATCTCCTTTTTATCAAAATCTACCTTTTCGCATCCAGGCTCCCCGTCTCCAAAGACAAACTTGGCACACGTACCTGATGTGCCCATTCCTCCACAGAGAGCCTTGCAGCTTCGTCTATCCATTTCCCCTACACCTGAAATGTTTACAGAGTTGTTTCCAACCTTTCCCGCAAAGAATCCCAACATGCCAAAAGTTAGCTCGTTTGGATTATCGACTTTCATACGGATTGTGAGGTCTGGCGACTCTTCTTTTCGCAGTGAGGAGTATGGACTCTTTCCTGTTATTGCGCTTGCAAGTGCACTGAAGGCACTTTCCTTGTTTGTCTTCAGACCATCAAAGGAATTTGCATGGATTGCCGCATTGCTTTCTGCAAAGGATACCTGTGTCCCCGGATTTGGGATATCAAATATTTCGTACGGTATGCAGGAAAACGATGGCGTGACCCCCATTGTCTCATAGGAATTTTTGATTGAGAGTTGTTTTGAGATAAAGTTCTCACTCAGATTATAATCAGATACGTTATCAATGTCAAACCCCATGGGGTTCAGGGTTGTCTTGACTTTGACCCTGGCATTTTTGCTGATGCTAGCAAGAAACTCCTCTCCTGCATCACCGATTGTATTGTAATTAACGCCAGATAGATGTGCCCATTCTATGGGAACAAGTCTTTCGGCATCGGTTGCCTCTCCTGTTGCAACCAAAATTCTGTATGCCATCTGCATGATTTCGCCCTGCTCTCCTTTTAGTGCAGATTCTTCTTCTTTGGTAAGCTCCAATAACACTTGTCTGATTACTACAGATATAATACTTGTACGTAAAAAATCACACAGAGATGGAAAAAATTCTTCGCGGCATGATGGACACAATGAATTCTGTAAAGCCTCCCAGAATGACTGCACTAAGAGAACTGCATGAGGCGGAGACTGGCGGGCCCTTCAGCATTCTAATTGGTACAATTCTTTCTGCAAGAACCAAGGATGAAAACACCACAAAAGTAGTCAAGATATTGTTTTCAAAATACAAAGACGCAAAGTCCCTTGCAAACGCCAGAGTAAAAGATGTTGAAAAAATAATAAAATCGATTGGATTCTATCATGTAAAATCAAAAAGAATAGTCGAGGTTGCAAAGATAATCGACTCCAAATACAAGGGAAAGGTGCCAGATAATCTTGATGAGCTGGTTGAGTTGCCGGGTGTTGGAAGGAAAACGGCAAACTGTGTTTTGGTTTATGCCTTTGAAAAGCCTGCAATACCAGTAGACATTCACGTGCACAGAATATCAAACAGACTGGGACTTGTGAAAACAAAGAATCCAGAAGACACTGAACAGGAATTGATGAAAAAGATTCCAAAAAAATACTGGCTTGAGATAAATGATACCTTTGTGATGTATGGCCAGAACATCTGCAAACCCATATCTCCAATGTGTGACGTATGTAAAATAAAGAAGAGTTGCCTATACTACAAGACTAGGAACGCTTCTTAGTTATGTACAACACGCCCACCAAAACTCCAATACCTGCTGCAACATAGAAAGGAAACAGGGCAAAAGTGTTCTGTGCTGGATCGCCTGACATAAACTCCACAGTCATGGTTCCAGAGTTTACTGCTGGTGGATCAGAATAGCTGTCCATTCCGTGTACTGAATAGGAATCAAACGAAAAGTGGCCTATGTCAAGGTTGGTGACTACAATTCTAGCCCCATTGTTTACTGTCAGGCCTGCCCTGTCCGTATAGGAGACTACTACCTTGGCTTGTGGATACCACCCGTGGTCCAGGTCGCGGTGGACAACAACATATCCTTCCTTTTCTGTACTTACTGCAACCCAGAACTTGTTGTCAGGCGGTGCACCCATTGCAACCTCAACGAACCTTTCTGGATCATCCTTGTCATATATCTTGAGAACTGCATTCCCTAGAGGGTTTGCGTAAAGAAGATTATTATCAATTGTAATCTGCCAGCTTATTGCATGCAGCTCATCTCTCTGGACAACTATTGCATCACGTGAGATCTTGTTGAACTCTTCTGCAGGAATATCAATTGTGTCAATTATCAGGGATGGGTTTACCTGTGCAAATGCAGGTACTGCAAAAAGACCAGACAAGAAAACCAGCAAAACTAAATACTTCACGAGCAAAGTCAATGCAGAGTGAATAAAAATCTAATCTACAAAGGGATGTGGGAAATCAAGTATAACTTTGGAGACTTCGGGCCTCAGAATAAACTCAGATGGAGCTTGTCCGTTTTGGATCATTTCACGTAGCTTTGTTCCGCTTATCTGTTCCTTTGCATCATCGCCATGTGGGCATGCCTTTGGGTTTGTGTATGTAAGACACTTTCTGCAATAGAAAAATGCCGGGAAGAACACTGGTGTAATTTCGAGTTCTGGATAACCGTCAAAGATTTTTTGTGCTGCAAATGGATCATAAAAGTTTCCGACACCTGCATGATCTCTGCCAATGATTATGTGTGTGCATCCATAATTTTGTCGCATTATTGCGTGGTGAATTGCCTCTTTTGGTCCTGCATACTTCATCTCAGTGTGTAGTGTTCCAAGCTTGCATCGGTTTTCTGGATAATAGTGTTTTATCATGGTCTCATAGCATTTGACAATCACCTCGTCTACAAAATCGCCAGACTTTTTCTTGCCTATGATTGGATTGACAAATACTCCGTCCCTTGTTGTAATCGAGGTCTTTTGGAGCATCTCATGCGCTACATGAGGCGGATTTCTGGTCTGAAAAGCAACAATAGTATTCCATCCAGCCTTTGCAAATGCATCTCTTGTTTGAACGGGAGAGAGCCTGTATTTTCTTATCTCAGTCTCATTTGGTCTTGCAACAAGCTCGATTTTTCCGCCTACCAGTATATCTTTCATGGACATTGTTTTTGCAACACCGGGATGCGAGGAATCGGTTGTCCCATAGACTCCAGAAGCAGTAGCTTTTTTGTCAAAGGAAAAGGTCTCCTCTACATGTAAGATTGCAACGCCTGTTCCATCAGGATTTTTCAATAACACATCACCTGCTTCTTTGAGCTTTGATGATTCAGACTCGTCAACATCTAGTACGGTTGGTATGGTCCAAGCTAGTCCGTTTGCCAGTCTTCCTTTTGAGACAACACTCTCAAAGTCCTGCTGACCCAAAAATCCCTCCAAGGGGCTGAATATTCCATCTGCAATGTTTTCTACATCATTTGCTAGATCCTCTGTAATTGTAATAGAGTATAATCCGGCAGGATCAGAATTTGTGGTTCTGCTTACTAGGGTTCCGCCGTGTGGTTTGATTGAACCTGACATGAAATAACCCTCATTTATGGTCTATATGAAGGCCACACTCTTTGTGCTCGCCCTGCTCCCACCACCAACGGCCTGCCCTAAGGTCTTCACCTGGTTTGATTGGTCTGGTGCATGGCTCACACCCTATGCTGGGATATCCCTTGTCTAGCAAGCGGTTGTATGGAAGGTTGTGTTTCTTGATGTAATCTTGGATGTCATCCCATGTCCAGTCGATAATAGGGTTGATCTTTAGTATTCCACCGTGTCCATGATCAATCTGGAATATGTTAACATCCTTTCTAACTTCGGTTTGATTCCGACGCAGTCCGGTAATCCACCCATCTAGGGTACTTAGCATTCTGTTAATGGGATGTACCTTGCGGATCTCACAGCACAACTTTCTGTTCTCCACGCTTTCATAAAACAGATTCATGCCCTTTTCTCGTACCATATCCTCCACCTCTTTAGTATCAGGAAACAGCACCTCAATTGAGATGTTGTATCTTTTTCTGACAATATCCATGATATCGTAGGTCTCCTGCGGGAGTCTTCCCGTATCTAACGTAAAGAATCTGAATTTGGGGTTTATCTTTATCATGATATCCATAATTACCGCATCCTCTGCTCCAAAACTAGAGGCCTTGGCTACTTTGGGGTGCAAGTTGTCAGAGGTCCACTGGAGGGCTTCCTCTGTGGTCTTTATCTTTTCATTTAACTCATCAACTTGCTCTTGCGTGTATCTTGACACAAGAGAAATCCACCTGTTTGTTTTATATTGATTACCCGTATTGGGCCTAAATTATAAACAAGTCCCCTTGGAAATTAACACATGAGTGAAGCGGCATACGTGGTTGTCTTTCCAAACGAGTTTTCTAAAAATAAAATTTCTCAGCTAATAATTAATATCAAAAAGATTCTCAAGGCAAAAAACCAAGAGTATGTCTCAGTAAAGCGTGATGATGATGTAATTTTAGTTGACGCAAACGATCCGGTCTTTGCATCATCGGCAATAAACCTCCTCTTTGGAATTGACAAGATTGCGATATCACGCCAAACCAAAAACAACTTTGATGACATTGTGTCTGAGATTACATCAGTTGGCGGAAATCTGCTTTTGAAAAATGAGAGGTTTCTGATAAGAGTAGAGGGAATAACAAAGGGATTCTTTGCAAAGGATGTAGAGCTTGCTGCAACGTCTTCAATAATTGAGAAAAAGGCAAACATGGAAGCAAAGCCTGGCACCGACAACGACTATGACAAGATGATTTACACATACCTGACAAAAAAAAATGCATACATTAGCATTTTTTCTGATGAGGGGCAGGGCGGCATACCATATCAGTCGCAGAATCAAAAGGCAATATGCAGCGTTTACGACGAGATCTCCGCCATTTCCTGTTATGAGACAATCAAGCAGGGGTTTGACTCTAAGATAATAGTATGCTACAGAAAGGAATCTGAATTGATGAGTCTGGCAAAAGTGCTAAACCAGATAATTCCAAGGCTTGTGAAAAAAGAAGTAGAGATAGAGTTTTTCCACACCAAGGTATCAGGTTCTGGGATGGGCAGTTATCTGCTGTTTCTGAGCTGCGTTTTTGAGATAATGGCCACATTAGCAAAGGAATCAAAGATAGACCACGTCTCTGTTGCACTCTCACCGTTGATGTTTTCAGGTAAATTCATCGATGAGACTGTGAAAAGGATTTTTCAGAAAGGATTGATTCCAGTGATTCCAATGTCAGGCCTTGACTCTAATCTGTTTGGCGTGGCAAGGGAGATTAGGCTCGAAAACAGCATCCCCAAGATAAAAAGACTAATCTCAAAAAGGTCAAACAACTCTCCAAAACATTCTGAAAAGATTGTGTCAGATGCAATAAAGTCAAGGCAGTCTATTGCAATAACAATAGGACCAAACAATGTTCATGATATTTTGGATTCTCTGAAACATTGAGAATTTAAACGGCGTATAATGGGCTGATTTATGTACAAAATAGGCGAATTTATCTATCCATGGGGCAGCGGCCACTATTCGCGTATGATGAGACTAAACTCCGTTCTGCCTGATCATATCAAAGATTATGATATTCATTATTCGAGCAAGGATCACGTATACCAGAAACTGTTGGAAAAGTTTCCAGACAAAAAGGAAAATATTCACGAGATACTGATGCCAACACCAATTGACGGCAAGTTTGGCCCAAGCATATCCCTGTCAATGCTGAATGTTTTGCTGCCAGTATCTGGCAATCCTCCACTGGTAAAGCAGATTGCAAGCTATCTTAGGCAGGAGAGAAAGCTGTATGATTATGAAAAGTTTGATCTTGTCATTAATGACGGTGACATGGGCTCCAACATATTGGCCAGAAATAGGAACATACCAAGTTTGTTTATCACAAATCAGTTCAGGCCAAAGATGTACAAGTCACGGTCATACTTTTACCCGTCATTGATATTTGTGGCAAAACAGATAGCAAAGGCATCCAAGATTCTTGTGGCAGACTCGCCTCCACCTTACACCATGTGCGAGTATAACCTCAACTTCACAAAAGAGGTAGAACACAAGATTACCTATGTCGGTCACTTTACAAACTCCAAAGAGATTCAAAAGACTGTGGCATCTGATCTGGAAAAGATGATTGAGAATGCAGAGTTTGGCTACTGGATGCGCACTGGAAACAAGTCTACAAACGATGGAACCGGCCAGAGATATGAGGAGATATTTCACAGAGATGAGATGAGAAGCGAGAAGAGAATAATATCTCATGCAAGAAATGACCCATCAATAGATTCTGTCACTGGCATGGATGGAAAAAAGTATTCCATATCAGATGCTCTTGAAAAGAAGATAGACTGGATTCAGATTGATATCGGGTTTTTGTCAGAGCAGGAGAAAGATACGGTCCTTAACCTGTGCAAATATGCAGTGGTCAATGGCTCTCACACCGTAATGGGCGAGATACTGGGAGGCAAGGCAAAGCCGATTATTGGGATTCCCATATACGATGAGCACACAAACAACATCAGATGGGCAGAAGAGAAGAATCTTGGCGTACTTGCAAACACCACGAAAGAGGCGGTAAAGGCAGTTTTCTACATCAGGGAGAAATACAACAAGCTTGAGGAAAGCCTTGGCGAGTTTTCAAGAAACTTTGCTCCAAACGGAGCCGAGAACACAGCCAAGATAGCCGCTCAAACGCTAGAAGAAAAGAGATAAAGCATAATTTTGTCGGATTTTGTATGTCTGGCACGCGGGATGTTCGATGGGCGAACTGACCGCAAGGGATGACGATAAAAGCCGCGTGTCAGATAATCGATCAAATATCAAAGTGGGAACGCTTTTATGGAAAAAATTAGGGCAAAACAACGTTGCCAAACTGTCCAGAATGTACTGCGAGAGAGAAAAAGAAGATTCAGCAAAAGTACGAGTCGGAGGTAGTCGAAGAGGACAGATCAAGGGACGAACTTTACAAGCTATTTGATGAGATTGACTTTCCCATGAAACTTGACTCATCAACGAAGCACTTTATCTGCAAGAGATGTGGGTTGTATGCCACAAGGGAGCAGGTATCTGATATTAAATTCAGGCTAAACCAGAGAGAAAAGACCCGCCAGGACAGGCAGGACGACTATCTGGAGTGGTGGCAAAAAAGCAAAAAAGAAAAGCAGCAAAACTAGTTGGTTTGTATGGCAAAAAAGAAGAGTGATATTCCTGATTGGGTTACAGATGAGATCCAAAATGCAAAATTTGGAAAACCAGAGGAACTGAAAAGAACAGGATACATCTTGGAGATTTATGATGCAGACAACAAGGTTGATGCGCAGATGTATGATCCGGTAGAAGATGGCAGACACATCGTCACACTGGATCTGCCAAAAAAAATCAAGACATCTGATCTAGAGAAGGGAGTCGTGTACGAGTTTGTCTTTGACCAACACAAGGCACCACTAAGCAAGAAGGTCTCGGAGTTTCTCCAAAAAGAAAAGGAAATTGACATGAATGCAATATACCAGTTTGAGCTGAAATCAATGGAGCTGTTAGATGTAGGTTCCAGCGAGTCCTCAGATGAGGACATGGAAGAGTAGGTTATTTTTTAGAGTCTAGTTGTTTTTTAAATGCAGAACCTAGAATCGGGTTTATCAGGTACGGGAATGTGTGCTTTGCCCAGACCGCACCCCTAACAACAGAGGGCACAATTATCTCAAGCCTTGGCGAGTTTGCTGCCTTGAGGATTGCCTTGGCAACAGTCTTTGGGCTAAGAGATGTTGGCGAATATTTTGGCATCTTTTCAAATGAGGGGTGATCAAAAAAGTCAGTTCTCACCATAATCGGGCTGACTACAGTGACTCCGACTCCAGTACCTGAAAGCTCGTGCTTGAGTCCCTCTGAGAACCCAAGCATTGCAAACTTTGATGCGCAGTATGATGCGATGCCGGGGAGGCCAAAGCTTGCAGCAACGGATGCCACGTTTACAATGTGGCCAGAGTTTTGCTCAAGCATTGAGGGGAGAAAATTCTTGGTGCAGTAAATCATCCCAAAATAGTTGGTTGCCATCTGCGCTTCAATGTCTTCTATTGTCAATTCAGATACGGAACCATAAATTGCAAAGCCTGCGTTGTTTACCAGTATGTCAATATGGCCAAACTCCTTTAGCACATCCTCGGACATTTTGCGAACCTGTGATTTGTCAGATACATCACACTGACATGTCCTGATTTTGATGTGAGATTTCTCAAGTTGTTCTTTGAGTTTTTCCATCTTTTCTTTTCTTCTTGCAACTAGGATGAGGTTTGCTCCCTGCTTTGCAAACTCTATTGCTGCCTCTCTTCCTATGCCGGATGATGCTCCCGTGATTAGTACTGTCTTGTTCTTAAAACCCACAAACCAAGAAATCCGGTTTCAGATAAAGTGGTTTCTATTATTTGACTTAACTTTTGATTCTTGTATGTTTTTTGTGGTTCAAATTTGACTAGGAGCACAACATGCATGGGGATATAGTTAGCAGACATATTTTAAGACCCACGTGGAAATTTAATAAAAAAATTTAGCAATAGAATTTGTTAAAGTTGTTTTAGATTGATAATTTAGATTCAGATTCAACTCTGAATATTACACTTTTTTGGAATTAAAATAGGCAAAGATTAAGTAATTTCCAGTTTTTAATTTTAAAATTCAGAATTGTTCATATTAAAAATAATTATTTTGTAACCCCACAACCACTACAAAATCTATATCCTTTCTGGTGTAGCACCCAATAGTGTTGTGCATGGCATTTGTTATCACAAATATGTTCAGGATTTGTCATGATGCATAACTAATGCAAAAGCAAGTATTAAAAGCGAACAACTTTTACAAGTAGATTTACCAAGGTAAAATTCTAAGATGGATAGAGATTCTGCTCTTATTAATAATTGATTTTCTTGCCGTGATTGTTTTCATGATAAAGGAAAAAATTCACAAACAATATCAATTAGTTTTTGTCATTTTAATGTATAATTGCAAAAAATATTGATTTCATTAATAATCTCAACATTAATCATAGCGTATATCATTCCAGTTTATGGAGCAACTTTTGGTTTTGATAAACAAACATACACCTGGACTGACAAGATCCTTATCAGGATACTCGCACCCGACTTTAATTTTAACAGGCATGCAATTGATGAGATTGGCGGTGATTCGTTCAATCCTATCAAGATCTCAACACGTGGTCACACACTTGACCATTACAAACTGGTAGAAACAGGTCCTAGCACCGGCATATTTACGGGAGAAATAATTCTTACAGGATTCTGCCATGATGCAGATGGCAACAGCAACACAGGCATTCAAGCACGAGGTTCCAAGTGCAACATAGGTGATGACACTAACCCTAGAACAGAACCTTATCAAAACGGCGGACCCACAAATGGATTTTTAGAAGCAGACAATGATGATGGAATTACCGTATCATTCGAATACACTGAAAACCAGACGATTTTGGGTTCAGCGCCAATAAGATGGAATATTGGAGACGTACAGTGGCATGAGGCAAACTATCCTTCCACTGGAACTGGAATCATCAGGGTAATTGATCCGGACATGAATCTAAATCCAGAAGCAATAGACAGTTTTGATATTGACGTGTGGTCAGAATCTGATGCTGGAGGTATTGACCTCACCGTAACTGAAACAGGTGAGATGACAGGAATATTTGAAGGAAGGGTGTTCTTTACGACCACAAGTGAATCATCTGGCAACAGACTTTTGGTTTCTGAAGGTGACATCTTAACTGCCGAATATGAGGACAATACTTTGCCTGACCCATATACTATTGCTGATGAACTTGACATCTCTGCTACTTCCTCCATTGGAGAGATCATTCCCAACTTACAAACAATATCTATTGATAATGCAAGGATATCGGATAGATCTGGGAACCCGTTAAGTGAGATATCTACAGACCAATCCATTCAGATTACTGCTGATCTTCAGAACAATACCGTCAAAGGCCAAGCATTTACTTATCTTGTACAGATAAGTGATGCAGATGGAGTTACAGTATATCTTGCCTGGATTACAGGAATACTTGCACCAGGACAAACACTTAGCCCGTCATTATCATGGAATTCACAAAGTTCTGGCATGTATGATGCAACAATGTTTGTTTGGAGGAGCGTAAACGACCCTGTTTCTCTATCAACCCCCGTATCATTGACTGTAGATGTTAACTAGACTCGATTTATCATTCGGATAATTCTTGCCAGTGTTGTAATCGGTGAATTTCATGTGCTGGATGTACTGTCTTTTCTTCTCATCAAGGTAGGTGTTGTAGGTATTACAGCATAATCTGCATTTTTTTTATGTCCTACAACCAAGATTTGTTAAATGATTTTAGAAACTGTCTTTGGATCTTAAGACCAAGAACTGTTCGTATCTTGGTGACAGATCCAATAGAGACTGAATGTGATAATACGATTTTATCATATATGGAATGCTGATAATTTGTATGGACGAATCATCCGATTCCCTTTTATGCAAAACTTGTATAATATAACTTGGAATTCATACGGGTAGGAGTCATCTAACCGTTTTACCGACCATACCAAACCAAGGGAACGGGCAACTTTGGCCCTTCCTTTCAAATTATTGTCCCAAATGATTGCATGGTGATAAAAATTCTTAGAGTCATGCATGCAAATCATTCGCACCGCTTTTATGCATACAACAGAGAATTCAAGTATGCACGGTACACAAAACAGTAACATTACAAAAACAGACCAGTTTTTCCAAGGCATGTTAAGGGAATCAGTGTTCTGGGATTTGGATTCCAGTCTCAAATAATCAAGCACAAGACGTCAGAAGAAATTACAGTCTATACAAAGTCAGACTTGGATGAAGGCCTTACTCTTCCCAATACATCCCAACTGTTGAAGATCATTTTTTCAAAAGTACTGCATATCTTGTTGTCAACACTAAACAAAAGCTTCTCAGTTGATATGCTCTTGACAAAATCGGTTTCTGCCTCTAGTCTCTCTATCAGTCTTGCCCTTTGCATCTCCAACCTGTCTATTTGCTTTAAAACAAAAAAAGCGTTTTGTTCAGGAATCTCATCTGCCATTTGCATGTAACAGTTTTTGATGTCCTCATTTATCGTATTTCTATTAATGCCCAAGATCTCAGAGATTTTGACGGCAGAGTATCCCTTCTCAAAATGTAGTTCCCTAACGCTTTTGCATCTTTGTTCCTGCTCGTTTTTGGTGTAAGGTCCACCTTTTTTCTTTTCAAGCTCTGTTGCCACATCTTGTACTGAGATTACATGTAATTTAGTTTTCTGTTAACATTAATAACAATGTTAACATTATCAAAAAACTGCCTAGTTCTGCATAGTTGATTGAATGAATTTCACTAGATATTCCGAGTTTCTGCATTATGCTTTTTTCCATTCAAACAATAGCGTATCATAATCATCTACGGGAAATGTAGAAAGTCTAAAACAATTCAATGCTTATTTTTTCATATTTTATTTGTGTTCCATTCTAGTTCAGTATGCAGATTGGTTGTAATTCAAATTCCTGCACCTGGATCAAACCAGTACTTGTCAGGATTCACAAACTTTCTTTTTGCTGGATGGGCTTTTGTAAAATGTCTCTCCAGTCTTTCCTTGTTTGAGAACCTCATATGACATTCCTTACAGGTAACGCTTTCTGTCATGATTCTACTATAATCAAATTATAGTTAAGTTTGAAATTTCTACTATGACTGAAATGAAGAAGTTGATGGAATTATTTATCTAGATCTTGCTTTGCATAACATATGATTTGAGGATTTCGCCTAAATTTACAATATTACTGATACTATTTGTTGCAGCTACGGCTGTCACTTCATTTGCCATTTCAGAATCTTACTCTATTACAAATCCACTTGACTTTGCAGGAATAATGAAACAGGATGACGGATATACCACCATTACTGCAAGTGGAGAGAGCTCCGCAACACTCCAACCAGATTCTGCAGTGATGGTGTTATCACTGGTCAATCCTCCTGCAGATCTGCAAAATGCATTAGATGCCTATAACAAAGATACTACAAATATTTCAGAGGAGCTAAAAAAAGAGCTAGAAAGTTTTGATGATGTATCCATATCATATATCCAGACCAACTTTGACGGCGACCATTACAGATATGCCGGTTCAGGAGACGACATTGACTCGTACGTTGCATACATGTCATTTCCAATCAAAGTTGACATGACAAGCTACGAGAACATATCGCAGAAAATATCAGAGCTTGGATTGAGGATAGATGACATTAGAATTTCCAGAGTACCAATAGAGAAAACATCAGAGTTGGACAATAAAAAAGAGGACATTGCACCAGTCAGAATAGCCATACCATACGGCACTTCAGTTCCAAACTGTGAAGTAACAAATGAGTGCTTCTTGCCAGCAGAACTAACCATAGATGCAGGGACCGAGGTAATATGGTCAAATGATGACGAGGCAGCACACACAGTAACAAGCGGAAGCCCAAATGACGGTCCTGACGGAGTATTTGACAGCGCACTGCTTATGGCAGGAAGTGAGTTCTCACATGGATTCAATGCGCCTGGCGAGTATCCTTACTTTTGTCTTGTTCACCCATGGATGACAGGTTCTGTAACCGTAAAAGGAGAAGCAAGCCAAGATCTTGAATACAAGCTAGAGGCAACAATAAACGTAAGGCTTGAGACAAAGCCCGATACTCTTGAAAATACATTGTCAGAATACACCAACACTCTTGATGAGCTATCAGCACTTCTTGAGGAAAACGGTGCGTCAGGGGAGATCCCAAGGAGTACAATCAACATAAACCCATCACGCTATGATAGAGGCACGTTTGACACCTACCAAACGTACACAAGGTGGACAGTCAAGACAACACTTGACAACATGGAAGAGGTATACAGTATACTATCAAAGTACGGCGGAATCGAACGACTGTATCTTACACATTCAAAGTCATCAATAGATTCAGTCAGAGAGGAGCTGACACAAGATGCATTAGATGAGGCAAGAAAGAACGTGCTAGGAATCATAGAACCTATGAACCTTGAGATAAAGGGAGTCAAAACCATCAAGATAAATCAAGAGTTTGGAGATGAGCGTGTAGGCCCTCAATTTCGTTATAGTGGAGTCCTTGTATCATATGATGACTGGAATAATGTACGTGACGGAAATGTCTCAGTTGTAGTTGATGTAGAGTTTGAGGTTGGACAGAGATAGCCTCTTGAAATCGCTCCTATCTAACCAGTAAATAGAAGAACCACTTATGAATATCATATATTTGATTTAATTGAACAATGAGAGTTTTTCTTATGATTCTGGTTTTTGCCGGTATTTTTGGGATTGTACATGGACAGACTCCACAAGAACAGCATACTATAGAAGAAGAGTCAGGTCCTGATAATCAAATATGTAAAACAGGAAATGTTCTGATAAATGGTATTTGCCTGCCTAAAACAGAATCTGATTTAACAAAATTTCATACAGCTCAGATAAGATGGTATGATGCAAACTTTCACAACCTGACAGATTCCTTTGCAAAAAAAATTCAGGTGACAGACCAAGACATGAATCAAGACATGACCAAGACTGAGACCATTTCAGTTAGCATATGGTCTGACTCTGATTCAGAGGGAATTACAGTGCCAGCATATGAGACAGGAAAGGATACCGGAATATTTGAGAGTGTGATCTATTTTGCCGAAAAACCTTCCATCGGCCAGAGAATCAATGTCGATGTTGGAGATTTGGTGACTGCACAATATACCGATTTTACCGTCAATGATGCGGACAAGGCACAAGTATCTGATACACTTGTTGTAAAAGGATTCTCGCGTGAGAACGATTCTAACTTCCGCGTAGATGATCCCAATTTTGCCAGGCAGGATCTTTTCAGAGGGGAGACAATTCCAAATGACTTTGTACTCCAGATGTTTCAAAGCATTGGCGCTGGTCTGATAGTGTTGTTTATTGTGGTTTATGCGATAAAGAAGAGGAAGAGAAATTGATTACGGTTGACTGCTCATACGCACTTGCAATAAAAGACAAGTTGCTTGTCCATGTAGCTGACAGTCTCAAGGCATTACCCATTCTAAAGCATGACAAATTCCTACTTGATTCTCTTGATGATGCAAAAATTGACAAGCTTGATGTCATTAAGGCAATTGAGGGATTTCTAGAGTCTGCAAACCTGAGAAAAAACTTTCAGATAATCCCAAAGGGCAACACCATAAGAGTGGAACCGCTTGACGGTGCAGACATGAAAGAGAACCTAGACAAGATCTCAGATGTTAACAGGAACCCATTCTTTGAATGTACCCACTGCGGTTTTATGACACAATACGAAGAAGAGCTAAGAACACACAGGTTAATTCATTACATATGATTGAAGATCTGTGATGATTAAGCGAAAGTTGTTTTGGACATCTATCTCAGGGCCTTCGGACTCCAGAACATTTTTTCCAAGGCTGATAAAGGCAGGAACATATCTCACAAACAGAGGAAAAGAGTTCGGGTACACCACAAGAAACTGCTTCATTGAGCTAAAGCAGGGTCTCCAAGAGAATAATATTTTCCACCAATGACAACGAATCCATAAAAAATAAGATTCTAAAGATAAGAAAAGATTTTGCACAAAGATAACAGAAATCAAACATTCAAAATGCTTATGAATGGATCAGTCCAGATACTATCATAATTTGCCTTTTGATCTAAACGTGATGCTACGTGTGATTACATCTCCCAATTCCGCATTTGCGCAAATCAAAGAAAATGAGGAAAGATACCTTGTACAGTCAGTTGGACTTTTGATAGCGAGCTCCATTCTTGGTGCCTTGGTGATACTCCCATTTGTGATGATCCCCCTAGATGAGGCATATTTTGAAGGGGCAGATGATCTCAGCCTTCCAATCGATAACGCAGATGTTGTCTTGGCTGCATTTGCAGGGATACTAAAGGGAATAGTCTCGTTTGCA
>JAGQHF010000241.1 GCA_020431985.1 Nitrosarchaeum sp.
TCTTTGTCGATAAACTCGTTTGCAGTTGGTGGATCTGGTGAAAGTCCCTTTCTCTTTCTAATGTCAGCTATTGCAGCGGCATATTGAGATTTTGGTACTTCAGACCATTTCTTAAATGACGTATTCCATGTGGCACGTCCAGCGGTTTGTCCTCTCATCTCTTCTGACAAGGTAAATGTCTCAGATGCTGGAATTTCTCCCGTAATTATGCTTGATGCACCTTTTTGGGACATGTCAAGAACTTTGCCTCTCTTTCCAGAAAGTACGGTTGCCACATTTCCTACCATGTCTGTTGGAACACGCACCTCAATTGCAAGCAGTGGCTCCAAAATAGTGGTACCTGCAGTTAGCAGAGCACCCATACAAGCACGTCTTGATGCAGGTCCAAGTTGGGACAGTCCTCTGTGTGCGGTATCTTCGTGAGGAACAAAATGAGTAAAAATAAACTTGCAATCTCTCATCTGCTCCTTGCAGAGTGGACCTTCCTTCATTACTTCCTCAAATCCAGAATTAATCGAATCTGTGGACTCTTGGACAAACTGGACACCCTTGGTGCCGTTAATCAAAACATTTCCACGAGAGTCAAACTTCATTACTCTTTTTATTGTGTCAGTATCCCATCCTTCTTTCTTCAATAGCTCAGCAACTTCTTTCTTGTCTTTCATGTCGCTTATTTGACCAGTCCTTAACATTTCAGCAATCTTTGGCTCTAAAGGCTCTACCTTCATGAAGATCTTGTTGTGTCTGTTTGGAGATTTTGACATTATTGGTTCACATGAACCCTTAACCGTCTCCCTGTAGTTGATTAATGGTTCAGAAGTAACAATCTCGACTTTGGCATCTTGAATTCTATGGGTTGCAACATCCAAGTGTAAAACTCCCATACCTGCAACAATTGTCTCACCGCTTTCCTCGTCAATCTTTACAATCAGGTTTGGATCTTCAATCGTTAGCTGTTTGAGCACCTCAACTAGTTTTGGCAAGTCTTTTGGATGCTTGGGTTCTACTGCCACCTGAACTACTGGTTCTGACACATATTTTACACCCTCAAACAATTGAATTCCTTTAACAGATGAAAGTGTGTTTCCTGCCCTAGCCTCTGTCAATCCCAAAAGTGCAGGAATATTTCCAGAACCAAGCTCACCTACTTGCTCTCTTTGGTTGCCCATGAAAAAGTTCACAGATTGTATTCTTCCTTCTCTTTTAGCGTCAATTATGTTAATTGTCTGACCATCCTTTATTGTGCCAGAAAACAGTCGGCCTATTGCTACAGGACCTGCTGCTGGATCCAGTACCATGTTAACGATCATCATGATTGTAGGACCATCATCACTACAAGCAAGCAATGCCTTGCCGATATCAGATTCCAGGTCACCGTGCCAGATTTGTGGAATTCTGTATTTCTGGGCCATGTGGGGTGGAGGATGATGTTTTACTACCATTCCCAATACAGCGTCTGCCAATGGGGCCTTTTCCACAAGGTCTGCAACTTTGTCATTCTGATATGCATCGATAACATCTTTGAATGTAATTCCTCGCTCTTTCATGATGTCAACGTTAATGGCCCATCGGTCTTTTGCAGACCCAAACGTCACGCTTGCATCCTGAATTGACACTTTCCATTTTTCCTTGTATTCAGGTTCTGCATAAGTGTCAACCAGCTGGTTAAATTCAGAGACAACACTTGCCAGAGTCTGCTGCATCTTTTCAGGGGTTAAACGCAGTTCTTTGATTAGTCTATCCACTTTGTTGATGAATAATACTGGCTTGACTCTCTCCTCAAGTGCCATTCTTGTTACAGTTTCAGTTTGAGTCATGATTCCCTCTACCGCATCACAAACTACTACTGCACCATCAATTGCCCTAAGGCTTCTAATCACCCTTCCACTAAAATCAACGTGGCCTGGTGTATCAATCATGTTAATGACGTATTCCTTGCCTTTTTGTGAAAAGTGTAAGGTAACATTTGCCTGATAAATTGTAATTCCTCGCTCCTGTTCTTCTTTGTCAAAGTCCATGGCAAGTGCCTTTCCGGCAGCAGAAGGAGCAATTATTCCAGAATAAGCTAAAAGACTATCACTCATGGTAGTTTTTCCATGGTCAACGTGAGCTATAACGCCAAAATTCCTGATCTGGTCTTTGTTTTTGATGATCTTCAAGACCTCATTTGTTGACTTGAATTTTACCATATTCGCAAACCGAGTTACTCAGCTATTAAATCTTATGAGGAATGAAGATCAATAGATCATAATATCGCTGGTACTGCGAAGTTTTTTTGCCATAACAAAATGACAGTCGTGTTGATTCCTTTTCTTTGCCTCAAACAAAGGAAGTAACTGAGAAAAAAATGTGTAAAATATTACCAGAGAAATCCTATTTTTAGAACTAATGTAGGGATTAACCACATTTAGTCCAGATTTTCTCAAGCTTTTTGCAAGTTGTGTGTTGTGCGGATTTTTTTCCTCAAAAATTATTACAGTATCTCCCGTTTTGGCAGAAAAAAGTTCCATGTGTGAAAACTGCTCAATTCTCTCAAAATATGCTTCATATCCCAAAATTTCATAGAATTTTGCTGCACAGTACATGGCAAGAGGATATGTAAGATAATTTCCCAGAATGAAAACCCTGTTGGTGAATTTGGTTTTTTTTGCATCATCAAACGCCTTTTGATATATCTTGGATGTATTTGGGATTTTTATCTCAGATACAAGAGAAATGCAGGTCAGAGCACTTTCCAAAAAGCTTATGCTTCCAGCAGTGAACACGTCAGAGTTGGGAGCAGTAAGGGCAATTGTATGATTACATGTTTTTGCAAGCTTGCTGGTGGGATTCGAAGTGATTGCCACAGTATGCTTTGCAGTTTTGGCTACCTTGATGTTTGAGATTGTTTTTCCAGATATAGAAACAAAGTATACCGTCTTGTCTCGCGATATTGTCTTGTTTTTTAGTAAGTCCAGAGGATCAAAAAATCTAGCGTTATAGTTAGAGAAACATTCAGCAAGCATAGCAGATGCAAGCGAGTCACCGCTACCTGTAAAAATTAAGTTTTTTTGTTGTGGGACAGATAGAGATTTTTGTTTTTTAAATTTTTTAAGAAACAATGGTTGGGTTTTGATGTCCTGCTCATATGCCTCTATTGTATTCATGATTAGACAAAGATTTTTGCATATATTAGAAAACCGATTATTCATCCGTCATGGTTTTCTAATTTCTTTTGATGTCAAAATTGGTTTTTGATATTTATTACCATGTTTGATACATGATACGTGGAAATATCTGTAGGTCACACACCAGATTCTGATGACGCATTCATGTTTTATGGGATGTTTACAGGTAAAGTTTCATCTCCAGAGTTTTCAGTAAGACATGTGATCGAGGATATTGAGAAACTAAACAGAAAGGCAACAGACCCCGAGCTAGATGTAACAGCGGTTTCAGTTCATGCCTGCGCATACATACCAGGATATACCATTTTGCGTAGTGGGGGAAGTTTTGGCATAGGATATGGCCCAATTGTCACAGCCAGAAAGCAAATGACAATAGATGAGATAAAAAATTCAACCATTGCAATTCCGGGTAAAATGACCTCCGCATTTTTATTGCTGCAGTTGATGATTGGAAAATTTGATTATGTAGAGATGAACTTTAGTGAAATTCCGGAAGCTGTTAAAACAGGAAAAGTTGATGCAGGTCTTGTAATTCATGAGACTCAGTTGTCATACGAGCAAGAGGGAAATTTGAAGATTCTGGACGTCGGAGAATGGTGGGATAAGACTACTAATGGTCTGCCAGTCCCACTGGGAATTAATGTCATGAAGACAAGTCTAGGTGAAGACACCATTCACAAGTTTGACAAATACCTCCAGTCCTCAATCGAATACGGATTGGCAAATGTGGATGATGCGATAGACTATTCCATGCAATACAGCAGAGGAAAATCAAAGGATTTGATTGAGAAATTTGTCAAGATGTATGTCAACAAGGTAACCGTAAACATGGGAGAAGATGGCGAGAAATCAATCAGGAAACTGTTTGACATGGCAAGAGAGAAAAATCTCGTTCCAGAATTTGAATTGAGTATAGCCAAGTAATTATAGCACAAAAAAGTTTAGAGATCATGGGAGACGGCATAGGTGGACCAGTTGTTGGCTGTCTCTCACATAATGCCTTTGAGTTACTAGTGACTCATTTTAGAAAAGACAATAAAGAGGAATACGGTAAAACAGAAAAAATAATCATTGCAAAGGTGGATGATCCTGATAATCCACAATACGATGTACCAACGTTAGAGGACTTGGAGAAAGCACTCAAGGGCAAATTTGTGTCATGCAATGTTCAATATCGTGACTCAAAGACAGATGCCCTCATATGCAATGTGTTTGTTCAGAAACCACCTGAAGGATTTTAAAAATAGAAAATGGCTAATATATGATAAAAATTACAGTTAGAATATGGTGTTGGTAGATAAGAGGATCCTCTCAGGAGGAATTGCGATGTTGATAGTTGGAGGAATAATCTTAGTTTATCTCAATGCGTCGATTCCCATAGGACAGACAGGGATGACAGAAGAAGAAATTCTAGATCTTATGCAAAAAGAACAGGAAAATGAAGACATGACCACACTTGCGGGAATTTTGTTCGGGGTTGGTTTTTTGCTAGTTTTGATAAGTTTTGGAGCCAGAAGAAAGAACAAAGGCAGTGCAAAAAAAGAGGAAAAAAAACCCGCCTCCTAGAAATCATACTACAAAATAAAACAAAAATCAAATTCTTACAAACGACTAGAACTATCAATCATCAAAAACACACCCGGGATTAAGGGTAAACGCCGCAATGAGCAGTTGTCTATGTATGTAGAGGTATGGAGGGAGTTTGCTCATGACTGCTGCATCGCCTATTGGTTTCAAATGAGTTTATCACATCATCTACGATTTTTGGAATATCTGCAATTCTTTCAGCAGATATCAGAACATGATTATCTTGGTTTGTTAATGGTATTGCGATCAGTGCAACGTTTTCACGATGTGTGGTGACATAATTTACAGATCCAAGAGAATTATCAAATTCTGCCTTCATTGACAAATCCAATCGGGATTGCATGTACAGCATCTCTCTCTGGATTTGAGTGTCAAGTGGTTGTATCCCATCTCTAAAACTTCCTGCAATTAGTTTTCCCATAGAATTTATCACACCACAGAATCTAATATGTGATTCATCACACATCTTGTTGCATAACATGCTCAAAAAGCTAAATTCCTCAGGTGTTTGTATCAAATTTGATCACTTTGATTAGAACATTTTATTTATAATCAATTGCTTAACAATGTTAATCACTAAGAAGAATTAGAAATATTTGAAGTGAAAGGAATTTTTAATATCTTGTTGCACTTAACAATGTTAATTCATACTTAATACATATCAATCCGAACATTTTCAATGAGAAGAAATCAGATAACA
>JAGQHF010000242.1 GCA_020431985.1 Nitrosarchaeum sp.
ACATATTGTTAGCTTTATACTGAATTGGACTTAAATATCCAAGTGAAGAATGTTTTCTTTTTTTATTATACCACACCTCAATATATTCAAACACTAATGCTTTCAATTCAGATTCTGATGAATATATATTTTTATATATCCATTCTTTTTTTAGTGAACTAAACCAGGATTCTACATAAGCATTATCATAGCAGTTACCTCGCCTAGACATACTGGGTTTTATATTTTTGTTTTTTAAAAATTTACGATAGGCTTCACTAGCATATTGACTACCTCGATCTGAGTGAAAAATAATTTGGACATCTGGTCCAAGTGTTTTTAGTGCCATATCTAATGCATCCAAAACTATTTGTGCTTCCAAACTTCTACTCATCGACCATCCAACAACTTCTCTGTTGAATAAATCTATAACTACGGCCAAATAAATAAAACTTGAATCCAGTCGTAAATAAGTTATATCACCAGCTAATAACTCGCCTGGCTTCTTAGGTAAACAATGTTCACTCTCTGCTTTAAATAGCCTTGGAGCTACAGGGTGATTGTGATTAGAATCTGTCGTCTGTACTTTAAACTTCTTTTTAAGACGAGCATCTAATCCCATTTCTTTCATATACTTACAAACCGTATTTTCACTTACACTAAAGCCACAATCTTTTAATTCTTCGTAAACCCTAGGGGATCCATACGATTGTTTAGATAATTTAAAAATTCTTCTGATTTCTGCGCATATTTTTTCTTTTGCTATAAAACGGCTACCTTCAGATTTATTGCACCAAAAATAATAACCACTTTCACTAACATTAAAATAGCTACATAAATAACTTATTGGTATTTTCATTTTTGCCTCATTCCGAATGACGTTAATTACTTTAAATTTATCATCTGGTTGCTGGAAAATATCGCCGTACTTTTTTTTAATATACGATTGATCTCCTCCATATAGGCCATCTCTTTTTTAAGCTTCTTAACTTCTTTTTCTAACTCATCGTAACTTGGTTTTGAATTATTATTTTTTGACTTATTAGAAAATTCACCTCTCCACCTTGCAAGGGCTGAGCGACTTATCCCTAACTCTTCACATGTCTGTACTATGCCAATAACATAACTACGTGAAGCTGCTTCCTGCTTGAATTCATTACTGTATTTCTTTTTTATTTTATTATCATTTTTCATGAAACTCTCCTTACCACTTTGGGTTAAAAAAGTCTCTCTAAAACTCTCTAGTGATTTTGGGGAACTTCACTCATGCTCAAAGGTCTTCAAAGTCCTTACAGAATGGAGTAATGGTTCAGGAAGTCGCTTGCGAATCACCTCCAGTTAATTATAACGATGGGGCTTTTAGGTTAAAGACCATTCAAGTTAAAGAGGGCAGCTTTGAATTTACGGCAAATGGTTACGAAGCTCTAAATAATAATCTTAAAATTTTGAAAGAAAACAAGGAAATGGAGATTCAAATTGAGGGTCATGTCGAGAGGGCACCAGGACAAAGTATTGAAGATGGTTTGTTGGCAGGAGAAAAGCTCTATCGGAAAGTTAAAGAATTTC
>JAGQHF010000243.1 GCA_020431985.1 Nitrosarchaeum sp.
GCAGCTCCAATTAACTTTAGAAAATCCCTTCTGGATAATCCGCCAGATTTTTGGGTCCCCTGCTCTGACATTCAAGCTTCGTACTCGCCAAATCGTTAATAAACCTTGTTCAATATCATGGAGATTTTTGTCGTATCAGGACAAATACAATTGCGATCACAAGTCCAATAACAACCCCAAGTATAATTCCCATACCAAAACTACCCGGAGATTGATCTGAGATTGTCATAGATGGGGGTGGAGAATAATCTAAGGAATTATTTTCAGTGATGTCTTTCTTTTCGTGTGAAACTAGTGGTATTTCCTCAAGATCATCAGTGATGTTAAGAGGTAATTCATCAGAAGAAATTCTAGATAAATGCATCTTGAGATTAATTGGTTCAGTAGCATTGATTCCTCCAAATAAAGTGGAATGCACTAACATTGAATACGTACCTGTTTGGTTGACGGGGACAAGTAGTAAGGTAGAAGTTGCATTTTTATTTTTAACAGGGAAAAATCCTCCACCCTGGCTAAACAAGGAATTTCCAAGCCAATCAAGAGATGGCCATCCAAGGAAATGACCAAATACTCCAGACGGCATGTTTGTTTGAATAATTTTACCTTGCGGATTCATTACAAAAAGAGCAAGGTTTGTGTCATTGTCTTTCCATGACAATTCCAACGACATAGAGTCTATGTCTTTGTCATTTATGTCAAAATAATATTGTCTCCAATCACCTGCCATGTATCTATTGACCATATCAAATGCACCTTTGATGTATCCATTTCCAAACATTATGTTATTGCTGTTTTTGCCAGATACCACCAATGAGTAGTCATTCTCGTCAATGATCTGTTTAACTACATATGAAACAGGTACATTCACTTTATGGTTTTTACTTTCAAATGTCAAGAATCCTTGATATACGCCAGTTTGTGAGTCTTCTGGAGTTATCAGAGTGACATCAATATTGGCAGAATTTTTTGCAGGTACAGTTACACTGTGAATAGATGTCCATACAGATTGCCATGGTTCTTTTTGATAGTAACTTGCAGACAACGTGTAATTCATTGATGTAGAATTTAATTTTGTGTCACCTAACCAGTAGGAATATTTTGTAGGTACAGGATA
>JAGQHF010000050.1 GCA_020431985.1 Nitrosarchaeum sp.
CACCGCTCAGGAATTTTGGAATAATGCACATTGTCAAAAGCAATAGTCATTATTGGAATGTCATTTAGCAGTGCAAGTAATACAATCATGATGGCAGTAACTGGATAGAAATTAAAGGCAATAATAGCTGCAGTAAGAAATAACAGTATTCGTATTGTTTCGCCTATCCTATAGATGGCATAATTTTTCATTCGTTGAAATACTCTACGACTTTCTTTTATGGCATCAATTATTACGGATATTCCAGAATCTGTGAGAACTACGTCTGCTGCTGATTTTGCAGCATCGGTGGCATTATTTACTGCAATTCCAACATCAGCTTTTTTTAGTGCAGGGGCATCGTTTACCCCATCTCCGGTCATACCAACAATATGGTCATGTCCTTGTAAGGCATCTACAATTTTGTACTTGTGTTCTGGGAAAACTTGGGCAAAACCATCTACATTTTCAATGGTTTTGTTTAAATTTGAAAAACCATCTGTTAAATCAGTGGCCCTTAGGATAGTAGTTCCCAACCCAATCTTGTTTGCAACCTGTTTGGCAATAGAAATGTGATCTCCTGTTAGCATTTTGATTTTAATGCCCAGTGATTTTGCAGTTGTGATTATTTGAGATGAATCCTCCCTAAGAGGATCAAATAATGGAACGATCCCAACAAATTGCCAAAATCCATCATCATCTGTTTTGCAAACTCCTAATGTTCTGTACCCTTGTACTGCCAACATCTCAATTTTTTCTTTTATTTCATCTATAATGCCGTCATTTTTATTTTCAATCAAGGCAAGCATTACCTGAACAGCGCCCTTTGAAACCTTGAAAGTTCTCCCATCATTGCTTTCAATTACTGATTCACTACGTTTAACTACAGGATCAAACGGCACAAATTTTTTTTTCACAAATAAGTCAAGTCTGTTGGAAAGTGTTTGGTCTTTGATGATTCTCTCTGTAATTACTTTGTCAATGGGATCCTTGTCTTCATCTTTGGATGCCAGAGCCGCATAAAGAAGCACGTCGTCATCACTGTATTGATTTAACGGTACGGGGGTTTCTATGGTCAAAATATTTTTGGTAAGAGTTCCAGTTTTATCTGAACAAAGAATGTCCATGCCTGCCATCTCTTCTATTGAGGCTAATCTGCTCACTATTGCCTGCTTTTTAGTTAACGTGTGAGCACCAACTGCCATAGATACTGAAAGTACTGCTGGGAGGGCAACAGGTATGGCAGCTACCGCTAAAACAAGTGTAAATTGCAAAGTATCTGCAAAGTTCTCTTGTCTTAACAATGATACAACAAACACTGCAGCAACAAGAATGATGGCAATTTTTATCAGATAGTTTCCTATCTTGATAAGAGCCTTTTGGAAATGACTCTTGGTCTTGCCTTGCTCTACTAGTTTTGCGGTTTTACCAAAGAATGTATCTTGTCCAGTGGCAATAACCAATGCATTGGTTTCACCTTTTCGTACTATTGTGCCAGAATACGAGACATCAGATGAGATTTTATCTACAGGAAGCGACTCTCCTGTAAGGGATGATTCGTCTACAAGAAGATAGCTGTCATCAAAGAGTTTGATATCTGCAGGAATAATGTCCCCTAAACGTACTTGGATTACGTCTCCTGGAACAAGCAGATTTGAAGGAACACTGATCCATTTTTTGTCTCGCAGAACTTTCGCGTTTATTGCAAGTTTTTGCTTTAATAACTCAATTGCATTTCCTGCTTTGTATTCTTGCCAAAAGCCTACCATGACATTGACAAACAATAAAAGAAGAATTATCAGAAAGTCCTCCCAGTTTCCAATTACTGCAGATATTATCAGTGCAGATATTATCATCCATGGTATAGGTCCCCAAAAATAACTCAAGAATTTGATAATGGGATTTATTTTTTTTTCTGCAATTGAATTCACTCCATATTTTTTTAATCTGTTTTCTGCTTCTGTGGATGTTAGGCCATTTTTGCTGGAATCAAGTCTTTTGAAAACCGCATTCATTGAAGTTGATTTGAAATTCTCATTGTTTTTTTCTTTATCCTTCATATTCTCTCTCTCTACGCAACAAATTCAGTATTATGCGATACAACTTGGACATTATAACAAAGTATGTTATCATTTAATGGCTTTTCATTGTATATCAAAAATGAAAATATGCTCTACCGTTAAATCAATGAAAACCTTTTCTTGATGTGTTCTTATTGCCTGTACAGAGTATGTCTGAAAAATTCGTTAATAATCCTCCTATTTTTAATCAATATTTAGAAAATTTCTCAAAAGGGTACGACTTTACAATAAAGTATGCTGCAGCCATGTACAATGCGTCATTGATGGCTATGGGTTCTTTTGTGACCCTCCCAAGTGATACAGAGGCAAAAAATATCCGTAATACAGTTATGGCTTCATTTGACTCCTACTTACGAAAGGCACTGGAAGAAGAATCCTTTGCGTCAAGTCTTGCAGATTATTTGGATATTTTTGTAGAAAATATGCGTTTAACAAGACATAATATTGCACATCAAATGTTTGATAGTTTTTTTTCTTTTTGGAATAATTCCCTAGAACCATTCCGAGACAGTATCAATAGAACATCATCTGAAATTATTCCTATGGAGGGACATTTTGATTTGCTTCACTACAAATCTGAACAACCAATAAAACAGAAAACACCTTTACTGATAGTAGGATCTTTAATCAACAGATACTATATACTTGATCTTCTCCCAAAGATAAGCATCATTAAAAAATTCCAGCAAGCTGGATTCGATGTATATGCCACTGATTGGCGAACTCCAAAATCCTATGACAAAGACATGACGTTGGACAGTTATGCTCGGCAATACTTGGAATATGCTGTAGAAAAAGTACAAGAAATAACATGCTCTAAAAAAATTTCACTTTTTGGATATTGTTGGGGGGGCATATTTGCATTGATTCATGCTGCAATTCATCCTTGGCACGTAAAAAATCTGATTTTACATGCGACTCCAACTGATCTAGAAACTGAACCGACATCGGTTGAGCTCTGGACAAAAAAAATGAATGCAGATCATCTAGTAAACGTATTTGGAAATATTCCGGGCTCTTTTCTCAATGCTGCATTTTTGATGCGTAATCCCGTAGAGGCATTTTTAAAATATCTGCGATTTTTTGGCGAACCTAGAACAATAGATGAGATTGAACGATTTTTTTCAATTGAGATGTGGCTTTATGATAGTAGGCCCATAATAGGAGAAGTTTTCCGGAAAATCGTAGATGATATTTACAATAATAATCTATTGATAAAAAACAAAATGAAAGTAGGAGAAAAACTTGTTGATCTTAAAAAAATTACAATGCCTGTACTAAACATTGTGGGAGAAAAAGATGATCTTGTCCCGCCACAGTCTAGCAGAACCATTAATGATGTGATAGACAGTAAAGATAAGAAACTACTTGAATTTCCTACAGGACATGTTGGATTATGCATAAGTTCCACAGCACATGAAAGGTTATGGCCAGATGTTGTTGAATGGCTAGCACTCCGTTCGTAACATTAAATTCTTTTTTAGATTTTCAGAATAGGAAGCAAACACATTATTATTGATTTGAAATTATTGCAGATCTGTTTTGAGCGAAACCCGAAAAAAATCTGAAACAATGTCGTTTAGAATTGAAACCGAGGTACTCGATAGATTGCGTCAAGAGGCTGAAAATCAAGGAGTTAGCCTAAATGTTCTTGCAAACAAGATATTCTTACAATATGCGATATGGGGGGTTTTTGAGCCCAAGGTAGGGATGATTCCTGTAGCAAAACCAATCGTATCTGCATTGTTTGCAAAGCTTAATGAGAATGAAACAATAGATCTTGCAAACAAGATTGGAAAGAATGTTGTGTCTGATATTGCACGTTTTATGAAAGGAACCATAGACATGGAGTCATTTGTTTCCTGGTTTGAAACAAGAATGAAAATGTCTGCATTTGAGATGAATCACACCGTAAAATCTCAGGAGCACACATATGTCATCAAACATGATTTGGGGTACAACTGGTCCTTGTACCACAAAACTGTACTTGAGCTTATATTTCTGGAAACCCTTGAAAGAACAGTAAAGATAGACATCAATGAAAACATGATAAACATTGTATTTTCTTTCTGATAAAAGAAAAAAGAAAAAGAATAGATCAGGCCATCACGTTACCTTAACTGTTCCAGTCATCCATGGATGTAGCGAGCAAATGTAGTCAAAGGTTCCAGAATTCTTGAATGTGTACTCAAAAGAGTCGCCTCCCATGATCATTCCAGAGTCAAATGCTTCATCAGTACTTGTAATGGTGTGCACTGATATGTCTTCATTCTTCCATTGTACTGTATCTCCCACATTTACAAGAATTGCTTCGGGATAAAATGACCTGTTAGATGACTTTATTGCAGAATTTCTTTCAATCTCACACAGAGTAGTTTCTACAAGTTTTGATTCTGTCTTTTCTGTCGTTACATGTAACGTATGAGAATTTGCTCCAATTGAGGATGTCTTGGTTATCTCTCCTTTTGTATTGGGTTTTTGAAGATTATCTGCAACTTGTTTTTGCCATTCCCACATGTAAATTGATTTGGTCTTTGCAATGTCTATTCCGTCTTCTGCATTTAGTGGAGATTCTACGACATTAAAGTATGCCATGGTTCCCTTTTCCTCTGGTATGCCATGTATGTGGAACAGGTATCTTCCTGGTTCTTTCCATTTTGCCTCAAATATTGCAGCGTTTCCTGGAGAGACCTCCCATGTCTGTGTTTTTATTGGTTCGTTCTCCCACAATCCAGAAGATATGGTGTCAAATATTGTTCCATGTATGTGAAACCCGAATGCAGGGATTGCTCCCATGTCCACATAGTATAGTCGCACTAATTCGTTAGTTCTTACCGGTAACGGGTTGTCCCAATATTGGTCTGCATATCCATTGAAAAACACGTAATCTGGCGTCCAAGACTCTTGGTCTTCAAGATCATATTCTCCTTTAACTAGAACATATTCCCTTGCAGGCTCCACACCTTCTTTTGGATCAACTATGAACGCACCGTATAACCCATTTCTGATGTGCTCAGATACCGGCATTACATGACAGTGATACATTAGAGCTCCTGCAGGTTCTGCAATGAAATCATAAGTGTATGATTCTCCTGGAAGAACCTCTTGGAATACTCCGTCGTTTATCTCATTGTGATCCCCATGAAAGTGCATCGTGTGAGGAAGTTTTCCATTGTTGGTAAAGTGTATGAGAATTCTGTCTCCTTCAGTTGCACGCAGAGTAGGTCCTGGGATAGTTCCATTGTATGTCCATGCTTCAACCCGTACACCTGGAGCAATCTCTATTGTGGTGTCCTCTGCGGTTATGTAAAATTCTCTTGTCACCGGGACATATTCAGATGTGTCATCCGCAAATGTCTCAAAGCCTTCAGGTAGTTCCACCATAAAAATAACTCCCAGCACCACACCGCAAGATGCAGCAACTGCAATTATTATTGATGTCTTGTCCATGAATCCTAGTTTGCCAGTATAGTATTATCAAAGACGTTTACGATGCAAACAAATGTAGCTACGTGTATACAGAGTCTATTTTAACATGTACTGTAAAATCACCCAATGGTACCAACTTGTAAAAATGTATTTTAGTCCCAAAAGCAGGTTTAGACCAAAATTTGCAAAATAAGCACAAAATACAAAACATCAGAAGTACTTTTCAATAACTGCAATTAATTTTCATACATTATGAAATATTTCACAATTTTTTTTATGCTGTTGGGGCTTTTGGTGATTCCTACAATTGCCGAGTCCTTTGCTGAGAAATCATTTAACGGATACTCTAGTATTGACCCCCCGGTATCTGAAGTCATGTCTGGCCAATCATCTGTCATGAACATTCGATTTTTGTATAACTCTGGACCATATGTAATGGAAAGTTTTGCTCCTATAATCGAGGTTAACCCATCTAGTGCAAGACAACTCGTTCAGGTTGACGTTGATTCTATAGAAATCATACAAGGACAAATCAAGAGAATCCCTGTGACTCTTACTGTAGATCCACAGATCGAACATGATAAGATCTTTCTTAGCATTTCATATGCTGGGCATCACTTCCAAACAGGAGAACTGCAAAAAAGTTCATGGAATGATCAAGTGACACTTGATATTATTGTGCAAGACAGTCCTGTTCCAGAGCCTGAACAAGGCAGATCAACTCCTGAGAACTGTGGACATGACACAGCACTATATGATGGAATATGCGTATCTGACAAATCCCAAAAAATCCAAACAAACTCTACTGTAAAGTGGGGATCAGGTATCGATTTTACACCTGCATGGGAATCTGACCACACTGCTGTCATTCCAATTTTTGATGACTTTTTCTCAATATATGAAAAACAGGTTCGTTATAATGTGTTTTACAATGTTACAAATGCATCTATTGGCAATGTACAATTAAGATGCGACTCTGCTTCTTTTTCATTTTCCATTCTGCCTGATGATGATGGGGCTGTACAACTTGATATCCCAAAAGGAATGCTTGGAGGCATATTCATGGTTCAGATTAATGGTCAGGAATGGGATGATGTCTCAATTGATGGAAATCTGCTCACAATAAATTTCCCAGCATATGAAGCAACTGCTGAAGTTTTTGGCTCGCATTATATTGGAATTGAAGGACAAGACGGTGTATGTGATATAATCCACAATCCTCCCTATTCTTACATACTTTCACCGTTAAAACAAATCAAATCTGGAACTGCCTTGTTTGATGTAAAGTGTAGTGAGGAAAAATCTCTTGTTTACAAATATGACAGAATGAGAGCTGTATGTGTTTCTGAAGAAACCCAAAGTGAACTGTGGGACAGAGGATGGTCTACGATGAGATTCTACACGGAAGAAGACACTTCACCACATGCATTGTGTAACAATTATGAAGGAAAATGGCATCCAGAACACGACGGGTGCAGAGGAGACATTTCTGATTTGCAGTGCTCCTTGATGGGAGGAACATTTGTTGACAATCTCAAAATATGCTACAATGGCATATGTCCTGAAAACAAAACCTATACTCTGTGCGTGACAATTCCTGATGAATCTGATTCTAATATCCAATCTTCGAAGCCTACCCCAGATCTGGATTCCAGACAATGCAGACTAGGACTCCCTCCATCTATCTACGACTTTTATCTAGACAAGGAACTGTGCAAATGGAAACCAATTCCCGAGCCAATTCCTGATGAATCTATTCCTTATGTCTGGAATAGTTATTTGCAAAAAAAGCAGATTGGCTTTTCGCCTAAAGATGTATCTTACATTAATACCGATGAGGGATTTTTTCCTGAAAAAGAAAACAGAGTTTGCTCACCATTGATTTTAACAAATGGAAGTGAGTTTTTCATATCGTCAACGTTTACCGTTGAGCCTTTTGAAATGATTGACACTGTAATGAGTAAGATACAGCCTGATGACTGCCACAAAATATGGAAGACCGAACCACTACTTGTAGAGCCAAGCCCCGAACTTGATGCATGGTTAAAAAAATACTGGGAAAAAGAAAATGAAGACTAGAATTTTGATAATCCCTGTAGTTGTTATAATGACAGTTCTTGTAATGATAGTAATTGATTCTGCATCCCATACTATGCTTCAGATATCGCTGATTGCATATTCTGCAACACTTGGCTTTTTGGGTTATTTTTTGCATCCGAGAATTATTTTCAGACTAACACAAAAAACAAAAAATAATCTTTTTATGGTTTTTGGAATATTTTTGATGATTTTCAGTGCTGATGGAATTATGTTGTTGGATTCTACAATCCCTGAATGCAAAGGATTTGCAGGGATGGGCCTGTTCGTCTTTGTCACTTTGGGATTTGACACAAGGACAATAATGTCAAATTCTGACTGTCTTGGATCCTTTTTGGTGCAGGTGGTTGGAAGTATTTTGTTTACAGTAGGTCTCGGCATGATGATTTATGCTGTATTTCATAGGCAAAAAAACAAAATTCAAGACAAACAAGGAATCTTACTTTAAAGATATTTTAAAAAACTTCTTTCATGGAACAGTTCATCTTCAATAATTCTAAAAGATACAACCCTGCCTGTGAGAATAAAACTAGTGGACCGGATGGGATTCACCTACTAACATGGACATAATTTTGGGCGCATTTAGGTGTGAAATTTATCTTTGAAATTGTTTTTCTAAAAATTCAAAAAAAGATTTGCCATTAGACTCTACGTAATTGTCAATTGTACGAGTCTCTAAATTTCTTAGGTAATGATAGTATACAGTGTTCCGTTCATGATTTAATGGTGTTGGACAAAAACACATCTCTGACCATTCTATTACTCCTGGCGATGTAATCTTTGCACGTTTCATTGAATCAACCATCTCTTGACCGTCAGGTTTTTGATTTTCAATTGTACCATCTGTTAGTTTTTGATAAAACTCTTCTAGTTTTTCTTCAATTAGATTTGCCTTTACTAAATAATACGTCATGTTATTTTCTATGTAAATAGAAGATTAGTTAGCATATGTATCTTAGGTTTTAATCCTCAGATCTGAGTTTGAAAAACAGACTAACAAATTATTATTAATTTTTAAATATTAATTGGTATACCAATTAATGGGATACAAATGGATTTAAAACAAATGTTAGATGTTGATAACAGCTTAGGCATACTCATTAAATTGACAGGCAAATCATTTGAAAAAGCCGTGGATATTGAACTGAAAGAAAAATGTGGGCTAACAGCAGGTCAAGGGAAAATAATCATAGCTCTGGCTCTTCAAGAGGGTCAAAGTCAAAAGGAAATATCAAATGCAATGTTCCTAGATGGTTCCACTCTTGTGCCCATAATTGACAAGATGGAAAACAATGGTTTTGTAGTGAGAAAATCAAACCCCAAAGACAGAAGAAATCATAAAATTTACCTTACGCAAAAATCCAAGGCATTAATTGATTTAGTTGCTAGATGTGTTTTAGACATCAGGCGCGTTGCCACTCAGAATATTTCAGAAACTCAGTTGAATATAACAAAGAAAGTTTTGAAGCAATTGACAGCCAATACAGAACAACACATTGAAAAAAAATCTAATCAGATTAAAGTCACATCAAAATCACAACGAATTTCTAGGAGACGTCAAAATGCCAAGTAACATTACAGAGAAAATCACAATAGATGAAAATGAAAATACTATTGAAATCAATAAGCTTGTAAAAAAATTCAAGAATTTTGTTGCGGTTGACTCGGTTGATCTGCAGATTAACAAAGGAGAGTTGTTTGGTCTGCTTGGTCCTAACGGTGCTGGAAAGACAACTACGCTCAACATATTGGCGACTCTTCTACCGCCCACATCAGGAGATGCCAAGATTAATGGATTTAATTTAAAGGAACAAAATAAGATTAGACATTCTATTGGATTTGTCTTTCAGGACTCCACTTTGGATGACGAGCTTACTGCAAGAGAAAATTTGGATATTCATGGCAGACTTTATCATTTGCCAAAAAACCTCAGGAAACAAAGAATTGATGAGGTTTTAGATTTAGTAGAATTAAAGGACAAGGAAAACAGACAAGTAAAAACATTTTCAGGAGGAATGAAACGCAGGTTGGAGATTGCTCGTGGAATGATGCACCATCCAAAAATTCTCTTTTTAGACGAACCCACGCTTGGACTGGATCCTCAAACCAGAAGAAACGTTTGGAATCATATAGAACGTCTAAACAAAGAGGAAAACCTCACGATAATACTAACTACGCACTATTTGGAAGAAGCAGATTACCTATGCAATAGAATTGCCATAATTGATCATGGTAAAATTGTTGCCATAGACTCACCAGACAATCTAAAAAAGACAATACGTTCAGACACTCTTGTCTTAAAGACAAACCAAATCAAAGATTTGGTTGAACTGTTACAAGCAAACGAAATTAGCGAATTTACAGTGTTTGAGAATAGCGTTAATCTTGCTACAGACAAGGGAGAAAGAATCATACCAGATCTTTTGAATCTAGCTTCAAAGAACCAAGTTTCAATAAACTCTGTAGAGCTAAAAAAATCAACCTTGGAGGATGTGTTTATTCATTTTACGGGTCATCAAATCAGAGAAGACCAAGCTTCATCGGCAGATGTTTTGCGAAATGCACTAAAGGCCACTGGGAGATTCTGATATGATTTTTGACATTTATGCAATCTGGAGAAGAGAAATCATCAAGTTTACAAGGACCAGATCACGAATAGTTAGTAGTGTGGTCATGCCTGTTGTATGGCTAATTTTTATCGGCGTTGGTTTTTCCTCATCAGTACAGATTCCAGGAATTGAATACATGGACTTTTTGGCACCTGGGATTGTAGGAATGATAATTTTGTTTACTTCGATATTTTCAGGAGTCTCTGTAATCTGGGATAGGCAGTTTGGGTTCCTAAAAGAAATACTGGTCGCCCCAGTCTCACGAACCAGTATTGTCCTAGGCAAAACAATGGGAGGAGCCACCATAGCGGTAATTCACGGGACAATAATGCTTGCCATATCCTCAGCAATGGGATTGATTCCTGTTGAAAGCAATCTTGCAATAGCCTTTGGCTTTATGGGCTTGACATCCGTTTGTTTTGTTTCAATCGGGCTAATCATTGCAACCCAAATGAGGAGCATGGAGGGATTTCAGACAATAATGTCATTTTTGATAATGCCGATATTCTTCCTGTCGGGAGCTTTATTCCCTATAGAAAATACTCCTGAATGGATGCAATTTGCTTCTTATTTTGATCCCCTAACATATGGCATAGACGGAATACGTAATTCATTGGGCATTCAAGGAAATGTGCCAATATTCGTGGATGGATTGGTATTGGCTGGATTTTGTGTCGGTCTGATAATGGTTGGAGGCTTTTTATTTAAGAGATCAGGAATTTGATTTAAAAATTAAAATTTTAATCCCTAATCAAACAAGTACATCCATAACACTGCATTAGGAGGGGTTAAGGTTTGTTGGAAATCTATGACTGAATTTTTAAAAAATGTAAAATCTAATCTCTTATATGTTTAGCAGAATATTTTCTTAATGTAAATTCTGTTCTATTCATGTGTAAGGTATTTTTGTCTCTAATGGTGGTTTCATCTTAAATCATTGTTGTTCCCATAATCTTTTACTTCGTGGCTTTGTTCTAAGTTTAGTTGCGCAACAAGGACACGTGTTTTTTGCAGTATAAAAATAACAATTGCATAAACCACATCTTTTCTGTCCTGACTTGTATCGTAAGCTATTTGGCATGGAATATGCTTTTTTCCATTCACAAATGCCTTTGCACATCTGAACCATATGTAAAAAATTGCAGATTGTCACTTAAGTATAAGGTAACATTGTTACGTATCATTTGTTAACAATGCATTTTATTCTAAAACCCATGATACGTTCAATGAATGGCAAAACAAAGTACGCTATTCCTGCTTTTGCAGCAGTCTTTGCACTGATGGTTACCGTTGCAGTACCAACTGTATTAGCAGAAGACGGAGATTATGCAAAATGGGGTGGAGAAAAACACTTCAAGAAAGGACATCCTGGATTTATGGCCAAAAGTGATTGTCAGTAACGCAAATACCACAGTTGAAGACAAGAGCATGAGATTAGTTTCCATTTTCCATCAACAATGCCATTATGCACTAACAGAAATTCTGAACCACAAACAAGTCACCGCCTGCTACAAAAGAGTCAATGCCAGTTTTTGTAATGTTTGATCCAAAAACAATATTTCCGTACCCTTCGTGATCAACCATGTATGTCATTATGAGGTCCACAACTTTTTCTATTTCGGAATATGACTTGGGTGGAACAAGTATTACATAGTCATAGATAGGAACAGATGTTCCATCCACCATGCATTTGATTCCCTCTCTCTTTGCAATATCATTGATGTCCATGTCAGAGTATGCCTCTATGTATACAGGGTATGCTATTGACAGATTGGCACTACGTATTTCGGCAAGATTGTTCAATGTAGGATCCAAGGTGACTCTACCCGCACCATATTGGTCTCTGTGGAAATTTACCCAGTCAAAAATTTCTTTTTCAAACAAATCCATGTCTAGATTCTTGGTAGGCTCAAGTGATGATGAATGGAGGGCAATGCCAACCCCCAACGCAGCACCAAAGATAACTGATGCAACAAAGAACACGGGTATTGCAAGTGCTGCTAACTTGACAATTTTCCTTGTTTTGGCAGAATATTTACTTCTTTGTTTGTAGTACAATACAAAACCAATTATCAATACACCAGACAAACCGTACAGGGCAAGTGACATCGGACCTAGGTTGTTGGTTCCGAACAAATTGAAAGGAAAAATTACAAGAAAAAATCCTACTGCAATCAAAACCAGAGGGCAATTTTTTTTAAAAGTCTTCATTTCCTAATACTCTGTAACCAAAAACAAATCATCGCTACTGTACTCTGGGAAAAAGTTTGACACTATCTCCTGTCTTATGAAGTTGGAGTTCTGCCCTTCTATTCTGAACTGGAATCCATCCTTGTAAAACTCTGTCATGGAACCTTTACTTCTAATTAGAGTGTCTCCAACCTGCCATATCTCAGTACTTGGCATGGCAAGATTTGAAAAATAGTTTTGTTCCTGTGTCGTAGATTTTGCAATGTGCATGGATTGGTGTCCGCGCATTGAAGTAAAGTCAAGATAGATCAAATCTGCCGAATCATCCATGGGAGTAATGTCTGCAAGTGTAAATCCTGCAAACGTCAATGGGATATCTGGAAATTCAGGATATGCTACTTCAAATGAGGATATAAGAAATTCAGAACCCTGGCGTATCTCATCTATGGTCATCTCCTTACCATAGCCAATTACTCCGTTTTCTTTCTTGTTCCACGTGGGGGGCTCTACGTACAGGTTGCCTTCATCATCAGTAATCAATTCCAGATATGGCAACGCACGTGGAGTGGTGATCATGACTGGGTCTACATTTTGTATCAGCAATCCATCTACCGTCCGATAAATGCCACCTATACATGGTTGCTCTATCCTTTGCCGTGTGTCATCCCAATACTTTACCAGGCAGTGGTCCACAGACAATGAAACTGCGCTATACGCCCTGTATGCAGAAGAGGTCTCTGCATCCCCGCCTAGCCATTCGGGCAACCTGATGAGCAAAAATAAGCCAAACACATCCCTATTTTCAGTATCTCTTGGATTTGGATAGTAAAAAAACTCCATCGCGTTTGGTTCTAGAACCGTAATTCCTGCAGGAACGTCTGAGAGGCCAACTTCATTTGGCATGTATTTTGAACCGTATGGACCAGATGACACATGTGTGATTTTTTGCTGGTCCAAGTCATATGTTACTGTGATAGATGTATTTTTTGTGGGAATTTCAAATACAATGCCAACATGTTGATACAATGGAAAACTGTTGCGGTCAATTTGAAACATGCAGCATTCAACTAGATAATCTGTATCTTTTAACCAATCATTGACTATGCTGTCTTTTTTTGCCTCGTTTTCAATAAATTCTTGCGTGAGAATAGTGGTCTCTCCTGTACGTAGTTTGTCGATTAATATTTTATTTAGGTTGGGCATCTCGTTATAATCGACTTTCCATTCGGGATGAGTCCATTTTCTCTCTAGTATCCTTTCGACAGATTCTGGCTTCACGCAAGCCGGAGTGCCGTCATTTTTTTGGATTAAACTCAAATTTTCTCTGCACTGAATTTCTTCAAATTGAATTCCCAAAGAGAATTGTTTTAGTGGTGGTTTCTGGAATATTTTGTAGGTATTGGACTCAAATGCTACTATTCCACAACTATGACGAAAGTCGCATTGAATTGGAATTGTTGTTCCATTAGAAAATGTACCAAAACACTGAGGGTTTTCCTCATGGCAGGTTTCAAAACTTAGTTTTTCAAACTCATAATCCTCACTGCTTGGAAGACTATCATAACCAAATGCTAATGGAACAGTAATGCCAACCAACATAAGAAAAATTAAAGATTTTATTTTGCACCGCACCTCTTGCACCTGTAGTATCCAATGTCTGATATGTTTTCTCCTGGTTCCTCTACTCTCTCCTGTGACACAAACTCAAAGTTTTCTGAGCCACAGATCTTGCATCTTCTTGGATGATATTCGGTTTCTTCAAACTCTTTTTTTCTCTTTAGGTATTCTTTTTTTGAGATCTTTTCCTCGATGTATTTTTTTTCCAATATTCTTAACGCCTCGTCATTTTGCTCTCTTTCTTTTTCGTTGATGGGATCAACACGTCTGTACTTCAGTACGGAATCTTTCATCGTTGATGGGTGGTTTTTTGCGTACCATAGTATGATTCCGGCTAATGCGAGTCCCAGTACAAGTCCATACGGAAATGGGGCTATGGTCTGAATTCCCAAAAATACTATTGATAAAATGATTGCAATTATGATTCTCATTTTTACTCCACCAAAACGTATTGTATTTTTTTACCGCAAAATGGGCAATAGTCAATTGGCACATACATTTCTTTTTCCACGATACAGAACTTGCCAATCTTTCCATTCCATGATTTTACAGACGAGACGTACTTTTCCAGTTTTTCACAGCAAAATTCTGATTCTTTTTCAATTTTCAGTTCAGTAAATGAGACGTATTCAAAAGCCTGAATTTCTTTACGAAAGTATGCATTCATACTCAAAATATTGTTAAGAAGTTCATAAAGAATTCGAATTATGTATTTGTAATAATAATTTGAAAGGAAGGGCTAAACTTGGCCCACCCTTCGGAAGGTATGGTCGGTTAAACGGTTAGATGACTCCTACCCGCATGAATTCCAAGTTATATTACACAAGTTTTGTATAAAAGAAAAACGAATAATTTGTCCATACAAATCATCAGAATTATCTATATGCTAAATTCACGTTATCTTTTCTAGTATTCATTGGATCTGTCATCAGGATACAAATAGTTCTTGGTCTTAAGATCTATGTTGCTAATCTGTAAAAGGTACTTTGGGCTATTCTGCACACAGAACAACTTTTGACCACACAATAACCAATATTAGATAAAATCAATTATGTAAGGTCTGCTATGCCTGTTAATTCTTGGCAGAATCAAGCGCATCATGTACCCACTGCATGATATAACATGCATCTGGAGTCAGATGCTCTTGTACCTGTCATTTTGGAGACTGAGATGATCGGCCTGTGCAGCAAGTGCCATGCATCCGGTGTACCCCTTGCACTGTGTGAGGATACGTTAGATGCAATTTGTGACAAATGCAGAAACAATGGTTAGATCTGGTCTAACTCCAATGTGTCCGCTTTGGATAACGCCTGTTTTTCATCAGTAGAACAACTTATGAACTTCCTATGATTGGTTCAGTCATGATATCC